>NZ_JBHJUK010000051.1:0-55586 GCF_042266225.1 Kitasatospora sp. NPDC056181 | reverse complement strand
GTGGGCTCGTTTTTGTTTATAAGAGCCCGGCGTGAGCCCGGGGGTGAAGTCCTGGTGGGACTTGGCCCCCCCACGGCGGCCCGGAACCGGCGGGCGGGGCCCGTGCGGACGCGTCCGCACGGGCCCCTCACCGGGACGTTAGAGCAGGCTGGTCAGCCGGCCGCCTCGACGCTCTCACCGGGCGGCCGTCCGCTCACCCGTTCGGACTCAAGGGCGGTCTGGAGGATCACCACCGCGGCGGCCTGGTCGACCACCGAGCGGCCCTTCTTCGCCTTGACCCCGGAGGCCCGCAGGCCGTGGGTCGCGGTGACGGTGGACATCCGCTCGTCGACCAGCCGGACCGGTACCGGGTAGAGCCGGTTGGCCAGCCGGGCCGCGTAGGCGCGGACCTTCTCGGCCGCCGGGCCCTCCTTGCCGCTGAGCGAGCGCGGAAGGCCGACGATCACCTCGATCGCGTCGTACTCCTCGACGATGGCACCGATCCTGGCCTGCGACTTCACCCCGGCGGGGACGGTCTCCACCGGCGTGGCGAGCACCCCGTCGGGGTCGCAGGACGCGACCCCGATCCGGGCGTCACCGACGTCGACGGCGATCCGCCGCCCCCGCCGGAAGGGCCTTTCCTCCTGCTCCATCAGCTGGCGCGCTCCGCGACCAGGCCGCGCACGGCGGCGATGGCCTCGCCGACCGCGCCCGGGTTGGAGCCGCCGCCCTGGGCGACGTCGTCCTTGCCACCGCCACCGCCACCGAGGGTCTTGGCGGCGACCCGGACCAGCTCGCCGGCCTTGATGCCGCGGCCGCGGGCGTCCTCGTTGGTGGCGATCACGGTCAGCGGGCGGTCGTTGGCCACGGTGAAGGCGGCGACGACGGCCGGGCGCGAGCCGAGGCGGCCGCGCACGTCCAGGACCAGCTTGCGCAGCTCGTCCGCACCGGTGCCGTCGGCGACCTGCGCGGCCACCACAGCGATGCCCTGCACGTCCTCGGCCGAGTCGGCCAGGCCCGCGGCGGCGGCCAGGACCTTCTCGGCGCGGAAGCGCTCGATCTCCTTCTCGGCGTCCTTGAGCTTGGCGAGCATGCCCGAGATCTTCTCCGGCAGCTCCTCCGGGCGGCCCTTGACCAGCTCGGTGAGCTGGGAGACCACGGTGTGCTCGCGGGCGAGGAACTTGTAGGCGTCCACGCCGACCAGCGCCTCGACCCGGCGCACGCCGGAGCCGATCGAGGACTCGCCGAGCAGCTTCACCAGGCCCAGCTGGGCGGTGTTGCCGACGTGCGTGCCACCGCAGAGCTCCTTGGAGAAGTCGCCGATGGTGACGACCCGGACCTCGTCGCCGTACTTCTCGCCGAACATGGCGATGGCGCCGGCCTTGCGGGCCTGGTCCATCGTCATGACCTCGGCGGTGACGTCCAGCTCGCGGGTGAGCACGTCGTTGATCTTCTGCTCGACGTCGACCAGCACGCTGCCGGGCACGGCGGCGGGCGAGCCGAAGTCGAAGCGGAACCGGCCGGGGGCGTTCTCGGAGCCGGCCTGGGCGGCCGTCGGGCCGAGCGCGTCGCGCAGCGCCTGGTGGGTCAGGTGGGTGGCCGAGTGGGCGCGGGCGATCGCCCGGCGGCGGTCCACGTCGATCGTGGCGTACGCGGAGGCACCGAGCACGACCTCGCCGAACAGCACGCCGCCGGAGTGGACGACGACGCCCGGGACGGGCTGCTGCACGTCGCGGATCTCCACGACCGCGCCGGAGTCCAGCCGGATCCGGCCGTGGTCGGCGAGCTGGCCACCGCCCTCGGCGTAGAACGGGGTGCGGTCGAGGACGATCTCGACCTCGTCGCCCTCGCTCGCGGCCGGCGCCGGGACGCCGTCCACCAGCAGGCCGACCACGGTGGCCTCGCCCTCGGTGAGGCTGTAGCCGGTGAAGACGCTGGCGCCGGACTTGTCGGCGACCTCGCGGTACGCGGCGACGTCGGCGTGGCCCATCTTCTTGGCCTTGGCGTCCGCCTTGGCGCGGTCCCGCTGCTCCTGCATCAGGCGGCGGAAGCCGGACTCGTCGACCTGGAGGCCCTGCTCCTCGGCCATCTCCAGGGTGAGGTCGATCGGGAAGCCGTAGGTGTCGTGCAGCTTGAAGGCCTGGTCGCCGGAGAGGACGGCGCCGCCGGCCTGCTTGGTCTCGGTGACCGCGGCGTCCAGCAGGCTGGTGCCGGCCTTCAGGGTCTGCAGGAAGGCCGTCTCCTCGCCGGTGACGACCGTCTCGATCCGCTTGCGGTCGGTCTCCAGCTCCGGGTACTGCGGGGCCATCGCCTTGATCGCGGTGTCCGTGAGGTCCCGGGCGACCGGACCGGTCGCGCCCAGCAGGCGCATGTTGCGGATGGCCCGGCGCAGGATGCGGCGCAGGACGTAGCCACGGCCCTCGTTGCCGGGGGTCACGCCGTCGCCGATCAGCATCAGCGCGGTGCGGATGTGGTCGGTGACCACGCGCAGCGAGACGTCCGACTTGTGGTCGGCGCCGTAGGTGTGGCCGGTGAGCGCCGCGGCGTGGTCGAGGATCATCCGGCTGGTGTCGATCTCGAAGAGGTTGTCGACGCCCTGCAGGATGGCGGCGAGGCGCTCCAGGCCGAGGCCGGTGTCGATGTTCTTGCTCGGCAGGTCGCCGAGGATCTCGAACCCGTCCTTGCCGTCACCGTGGCCGCGCTCGTACTGCATGAAGACCAGGTTCCAGATCTCCAGGTAGCGCTCGCCGTTGACGGCCGGGCCGCCCTCCTCGCCGTACGCGGGGCCGCGGTCGTAGTTGATCTCCGAGCACGGGCCGCACGGGCCGGGAACGCCCATCGACCAGAAGTTGTCCTTCATGCCGAGGCGCTGGATGCGCTCGGACGGCACGCCGATGACGTCCCGCCAGATCTGCTCGGCCTCGTCGTCGTCCTTGTAGACGGTGATCCAGAGCTTCTCCTTCTCCAGGCCGTAGCCGCCGTCCGCGACGGGAGTGGTGAGCAGCTCCCAGGCGAACTTGATGGCTCCTTCCTTGAAGTAGTCACCGAAGGAGAAGTTGCCGCACATCTGGAAGAAGGAGCCGTGCCGGGTGGTCTTCCCGACCTCCTCGATGTCCAGGGTGCGCACGCACTTCTGGACGCTGGTGGCGCGCGAGAACTGCGGCTTGACCTCGCCCAGGAAGTACGGCTTGAAGGGCACCATGCCGGCGTTGACCAGCAGCAGGGTGGGGTCGTCGGCGACCAGGGACGCCGACGGAACGACGGTGTGGCCGCGCTCCTCGAAGAAGCGCAGCCAGCGGCGGCGGATCTCTGCCGACTCCATTAGTGGTCCTTCCGGTTCGGGGTACCGCCCTGCTGCGGCAGTGCGCGGCGGGGCGTCTTTTCGATGGCTGGGGTGGTGCGGGCACCGTCGGACGATGCGCGGGCACTGCTGGACGGAGGCAGGGCGGCGGCCGGGCTGCCGGGCGCCGCCGAGATAGCTCGGTACTGCGGCTCGCCGCGCAGGACTCCGCTGTTGCGGCGGCGGGGCTCGACGACGGCGGTGCCGTCCAGTCCGAGGTCCTCGCGCAGCTGCTCCTCGCGCTCGGCCATGCCGGCCTTCACGTCCTGCGCGAACCGCTTGGCCGCGTCGCCCAGGTGCAGCGCACCGCGCGCGGCGGTGCCGGAGAGGCTGTCCGGGGTGAGCCGGTGAACGGCCTCGTTGGCCTTGTTCATGGCCCAGACGGTGGCGCCGGCGCCGACCGCCATCCAGAAGATGCGTCGCACCATGGCGTCAGCTCCTCACCGCGCGCCGGACCCGGGCGAGCAGGCCGCTCTTGGGCGCCGTCGCGGCGCGCACCTCGGCCCGGATCAGCCGGGCCAGCTCCTCGCGCTCGCCCGGCTGGGTGGGCAGCGTCAGGGTGCCGTTCTGCTTGGCGACGGCCTTGCGGACGCCGTAGCTGAAGGCCGCGACCTTGACCAGCGGCCCGCCCAGGGTGGCCGCGACGGTGGAGGAGAGCGCGTTGGCGTTGGCGGCGGCGTCCTGCACGTTGGCGGTGATCTCGTCGACCCGCTCGAGCTGCTCGTTGGCGCTGCGCACGGCGGCGCCGGCGTCGGTCAGCAGCGGCACGGCCTGTTCGGTGACCGCGGAGACCAGGACGGTGGCCTCCTTCAGCACCCGCGAGAGCCGGACCAGCACGACGGCGAGCAGGGTGACCAGGACCGCCCAGAACACGGCGACGAGCAACCCGGCCAGCTCTCCCACGGACACCTTGCGCGCTCCCTCGCCTTGCTGTTCTCCGAGGGGAACCCTATCGCGACCACGGCCGGTTTCCGGACCGGGTCACCGGCCGGGCCCGCCCCGCGATCCGGTCGGGTGTGCGAGCCGTGCGCGTAACCTACCGGCCGGTCACCTCGTTCCACCGGGCGGGCCGTCGCGGGGGCGGTCCCCGCGACGTCCGGACCGCGAGGGTCCGGGCCCGGACCCGGGAGCAGTGTTTGGCAGGCGACTCAAGAGCAGAGCCCGGGACGGCGGCGCCGCGCCCGCCGGCGCCCGGGGGGCTGCCCGCGGAGGTGAACAGCTTCGTCGGACGGCGGGAGGAGCTCGCCTCCCTGGCCGGGATGCTGGCCGCCGCCCGGCTGGTGACGGTGACCGGGCCGGGCGGGGTCGGCAAGAGCCGGCTGGCGTTGCGCGCGGCGGCCCGGGCGGCCGGCGCCTTCCCGGACGGTACCTGGCTGGTCGAGGTGGCCCCGGTGCAGGACCCGCTGCTGCTCGGCCACGCAGCCCTGGAGGCGCTGCGGCTGACCGACGGAACCGCCCGGGCGCCGCTGGACATCCTGACCGAGCAACTGGCCGGGCGCCGGATGCTGATCGTGCTGGACGGCTGCGAGCACCTGGTGGACGCCTGCGGGGAGCTGGCCGACACCCTGCTGCGGGCGGTGCCGGGCCTGCGGGTGCTGGCCACCAGCCGGGCACCGCTGCGGTCCCCGGGCGAGCACCTGCTGACCCTGGCGCCGCTGCCGGTCGGCCGGGCGGGCCCCGGCACGGTGCCGGACGCGGTGCTGCTCTTCGCCGACCGGGCCCGGGCGGTGCTGCCGTCCTTCGAGGTCACCGCGGCCACCGTCGAGGGGATCGCCCAGCTCTGCCGCCGGCTGGACGGCATCCCGCTGGCCGTGGAGCTGGCGGCCGGGCGGCTGCGCGCACTGTCGGTGGAACAGATCGGCGCCCGCCTGGACGACCGCTTCCGGCTGCTCACCGGCGGTGCCCGGACGGCGCTGCCGCGCCATCAGACGCTCCGGACGACGATCGGCTGGAGCCACGAGCTCTGCACGGTGCAGGAACGTTTACTCTGGGCCCGCCTCTCCGTCTTCGCCGGCAGCTTCGACCTGGAGGCCGCCGAGTACGTCTGCGCCGGCGACGGCCTCGAACCGGACGAGCTGCTCGACCTGCTGTCCGAACTGGTCGCCAAGTCGGTGGTGCTGCGCGAGGAGAGCGCCTTCGGCGTCCGCTTCCGGCTGCTGGACACGCTGCGCGAGTACGGCGGGCACTGGTTGCGCGGCGCGGGCGGGGAACAGCGGCTGCTGCGCCGCCACCGCGACTGGTACCTCGGCGTGGCGACCTGGGGCGAGGTCGAGTGGTTCGGCCCGCGGCAGGCCGAGACCGCCGAGCGGACCGGGCTCGCACACGCCAACCTCCGTGCGGCGCTGGAGTTCTGCCTGGCCGAGCCGGGCGAGGAGCAGCTCGCCCTGCTGCTGGCCGGCACGCTCTGGTTCTTCTGGGTCGGCTGCGGCCATCTCGGCGAGGGCCGGCACTGGCTGGACCGCGCCCTCGCCCTCGCCCCCGAGCCGACCGAGGCCCGTGCGAAGGCGCTCTGGGTCACCGGCTACATGGCCACCCTCCAGGGCGACCTGGTCGCCGCACGGCCCGCGCTGGAGGAGTGCCGCCGCCAGGCGCAGGACACCGGCGACGACCGGGCGCTCGCCTACGCCGTCCACCGGCAGGGCTGCGCGGCGCTGATCGGCGACGAACCGGCCCGCGCGGCCGAGCTGTTCGAGGAGGCGCTCTGGCACTACCGCACCATCGGCGAGCTGAACAGCAACGTCCTGATGGCCATGTTCGAGCTGGGCATCGCCTACCTCTTCCAGGGCGACCGGGAGAGCGGCGAGCTCTGGCTCGGCCAGGTCCGCGAGCTGTGCGAGGAGCACGGCGAGCAGTGGGCGTACGCGTACGGGTTGTACGCGCTGGCGTACTCGCACTGGCTGAACGGCGAGGTCCGGCTGGCCCGCGCGCAGGCCCGGGAGAGCGTCCGGCTCAACCACCTCTTCCGCGACCTGCTCGGCATCGTGCTGGCGATCGACCTGCTGGCGCTGCTGGAGACCGAGCCCGTCGGGCCCGGCGAGCCGGGCGACCTGCGCGAGGCCCGGGTGCTGCAGGGGGCCGCGCACCGGATCTGGCAGGCCGTGGGCAAGCCGTTCTTCGGCTCGCGCACCTTCAACGGCCCGCACCGGGACTGCGAGGACCGGGCCAGGGCCGGGCTGACCGAGCAGGAGTTCGCCGACTCGTTCGACCGCGGAACCCGGCTGGACCTGGACGCCGCCGTGCGCCGCGCGCTCGGCGGGGACGACGCGGCGGGCGGACCGGGGCCGCTGCCCGGCCCCCGCTCGGTGCCGCCGGAGCCGCAGCCGTCGCCGGTCAGGAATAGTTGAAACTTGTCCATTGCTTCAGGGGGCAGCACCACCCGGAACCGTCGCACCAGGACGGGCACCGGGCCGACCCGGAAGGAGCAGCCGTGGCCATCCACACCGCCGCCGACGAGTACCGCCTCGCGAACTTCTACTTCGAGTCCAAGGCCTACTCCGACGCCGCCCGCATGCTGGAGGGCGTCCTCGCCGAGGAGCCGGCCAACCTCTCGGTCCGGCTGCTGCTGGCCCGCAGCTACTACCACTCGGCCCAGCTCTCCCGCGCCGAGGCCCAGCTGCGCGTGATCGTGGACGCCGCCCCGGCGGAGGACTACGCCCGGCTGATGCTCGGCCGGACCCTGGAGCGCCAGGGCCGCGCCGAGGAGGCCCGCCCGCACCTGCGGCTCGCCGCCGCGATGACCGGCGAGGACCTCTGACCGCTCCCGGCCCCGCCCCGGGCCGAACGGCACGCCGGACCCGGGCGCCCGGAGGCGAGCGGGCGGGTCAACGGGCACGCGGGTGAGTCACCGCGGGAACGGGCGCGTCACGGAAAAGGGGCGAGCCCCCGCCGCCTCGAAAGGCGACGGGGGCTCGCTGGGTACGGCAGGCGTACCGCTCGCGGGTCAGCGCGAGTAGTACTCGACGACGAGCTGCTCGTCGCAGATCACCGGGACCTCCTTGCGCTGCGGCGCGCGGTCCAGGCGGAAGGCCAGGGCCTTCAGGTTGACCTCGAGGTACTTCGGGGTCTGGCCCTCACCCGCGTAGCCACCCTCACGGGCGACCTGGAACGGGACCTTCTCCTTGCTGCGCTCGCGCACAGTCACCACGAAGCCCGGCTTCATCTGGTACGACGGCTTGTTGACCTTGCCGCCGTTGACCTCGATGTGACCGTGGACGACCATCTGGCGGGCCTGGTAGATGGTGCGGGCAATGCCCGAACGCAGCACCAGCGAGTCCAGACGGGTCTCCAGCTCGGCGACGAGCGCCTCACCGGTCTTGCCCTCGGCCTTCTTGGCGCGGTCGAACGCGCGCGCCATCTGCTTCTCGCTCAGGTCGTACTGGGCGCGCAGACGCTGCTTCTCGAGCAGACGGACCTTGTAGTCCGAGTTCTGCTTGCGGCCACGGCCGTGCTGGCCGGGCGGGTACGGGCGGGCCTCGAAGTACTTGACGGACTTCGGGGTCAGCGGCACGCCGAGCGCACGCGCGATCTTGACCTTGGGACGCTTCTGGTTCGCCATGAACCAAACCTTCCTTGCTTACGAATACGGCTTCACCAGGTGTTGACGGAGGTCGCTCGTCGCGGTCCGGAGAAAAACCGCACCGCCCACGGGCAGTGTGGTCAGCCGCTCTCCGAGGCCGGGCACAGAAGTGCTTGCACACGAGTGGCCCACCGAACCGGGGTTGGTGGGCTGCACGCGACACCGAAACGGTGCGCGACGCTCCTGAGGGCCCCGAAGGGCCCACCGCCGGTGCCCCGCTGGTGCGGCCGGTCGGTCAGGGTCTCCCCTGCCGCCGTCCCGGGACACGGCACTCCGCACGAGTATACCCGCTGCGGATCACCCTCCCGCCGGGGCCTGCGGCGCCCGCGTCACTCACCCCTGAGCCGGCCCCTCGTCCACTCCACGACGTCCGCGTACCGCGCCTCCCCGCCGTGCCGGGTCGGCCGGTAGTACTCCTTGCCGTGCACCGTGTCCGGCGCGTACTGCTGCGCCGCGATGCCCTCCGGCAGGTCGTGCGGGTACTGGTAGCCCTGGCCGTGCCCGAGCCTGCCCGCGCCCCCGTAGTGCGCGTCCCGCAGGTGCGGCGGCACCGCGCCCGCCAGACCCTGCCGGACGTCCGCCAGCGCCGCGTCGATCGCCGTGTAGGCGGCGTTGGACTTCGGCGCCAGGGCCAGCGCGATCGCCGCCTGGGAGAGGATGATCCGCGCCTCCGGGAAGCCGATCAGCGCCACCGCCTGGGCCGCCGCCACCGCCGTGGTCAACGCGGTCGGATCGGCCAGGCCGACGTCCTCGCTGGCCGAGATCATCAGCCGCCGGGCGATGAACCGGGGGTCCTCCCCCGCCTCGATCATCCGGGCCAGGTAGTGCAGCGTGGCGTCGACGTCGCTGCCGCGGATCGACTTGATCAGCGCGCTGGCGACGTCGTAGTGCTGGTCGCCGTCCTTGTCGTAGCGGACGGCCGCCTGGTTGACCGCCGTCTCGGTGGTGGCCAGCGTGATGCTCGCCTCGCCCTTCTCCAGCGCCGCCCCGGCCGCCGCCTCCAGCGTGGTCAGCGCGCGCCGGGCGTCCCCGCCGGCGAGGCGGACGAGGTGGTCCTCGGCCTCCCCGGACAGCTCCAGCGCGCCCTCCAGACCCCGCGGGTCGGCCACGGCCCGGCGCAGCAGGGCCCGGACGTCCTCGTCGGTCAGCGACTCCAGGGTGAGCAGCAGCGAGCGCGACAGCAGCGGGGAGATCACCGAGAAGTACGGGTTCTCCGTGGTAGCGGCGATCAGGGTGACCCAGCGGTTCTCCACCGCGGGCAGCAGCGAGTCCTGCTGGGCCTTGGAGAAGCGGTGGATCTCGTCCAGGAAGAGCACCGTCTCCTTGCCGCTCATGCCGACCGCCCGGCGGGCGCCGTCGATGACCGCGCGGACCTCCTTGACGCCCGCGGTGATCGCCGACAGCTCGACGAAGCGCCCCTCCACGGCCTGGCTGATCACGTGGGCGAGCGTGGTCTTCCCGGTGCCGGGCGGGCCCCAGAGGATCACCGAGCTGGTCGCCGCGGGCCCGCGCGAGCCTGCGACGAGGCGCCGCAGCGGCGAGCCGGGCTTCAGCAGCTGCCGCTGCCCGGCCACCTCGTCCAGCGTCCGCGGGCGCATCCGTACGGCGAGCGGGGCGCGGCCGGGCTCCTTGGCCTGGCGTTCCTCGGCGGCGGCGGTGAAGAGGTCCGGTTCGTCCACACCGGAAGCCTATGCGAGCCCGCCGACAGCCCGGCCCGCTCCGCGGCGGCTACCCGTGCTGCGGGAGGTCCAGCAGGACGACCTCGAACTCCTCCAGCGAGCGCAGCGTCACCCCGCCGGCGGCCACCGCCTTCGCCCGGGCCTGCGCGACCGCGCCGCGGGAGGCCACCAGGGCGGCCTTGTCGGCGAAGAGGCCGCCGACCGAACCGCGCTCGTCCTCGCTGTTGAGCAGCATGGAGCCGCCGAGGAACCCGTCGACCTTCTGCATCGCGGGCAGCGCCCCCTCCCGGTAGGCGGCGGCGATCCGGTCGGCGTCGGCCCGGTCGAAGTCGAACTTGGTCAGCCGGAACCAGGCGCCGGGCCCGGCCTGGGCGGGCCGGGCGGCGACCACCGCCTCCCAGGTGTCCGTGGTCACCGTCCCCGCGAACGGCTGGAGCAGCTCGGCGCGCCGCTGCTTCAGCTGCGCGTCGCTGTCCCGCTCGGCCTGCGCGCTCTCCCACCAGGAGCCCATCGTGACGATGCCGAGCTCCCGGTTGGCGAACAGTCCGTAGCCCCGGTAGCCGGGCTGCGCCGCGAGCAGCCCGACAGCCTCGGCGCGGAGGCCGTCGAGGGCCTGGTCGAGCTTGGCCGGGTCACCGGTCGCGTAGACGGTACGAACGAACATGGGCGGTTCTCCTGACGTCGTCGGGGCGCCGGCCGGCGCCCGTGCCTTGCTGGGGCACGTCCATCGGACGGCCTGGCACCGGCACCGGCAACGCCGCGGGGCCGTTCGGAGGAGCCCCCGCCCCGGCTACCCCAGCCCGGCCGCGTGGTCGGGCACGTAGTTCTGCAGGTCGCGCGGCGGCCGCCGGTAGCCGCGCGACGGCGGGCGGGGCGGCAGCTCGATCCGGGGCGCCACCACCTCGCGGTACGGGACGGTGGAGAGCAGATGGGCGATCATGTTGATCCGGGCGCGGCGCTTGTCGTCGCTCTCCACCACGTTCCACGGCGAGTCCGTCGTGTCGGTGTGGGCGAACATCTCGTCCTTGGCCCGCGAGTAGTCCTCCCAGCGGGTGATCGACTCGATGTCCATCGGCGAGAGCTTCCAGCGCTTCATCGGGTCCTCCAGCCGGTCCCGGAACCGCCGCTGCTGCTCGGTGTCGCTGACCGAGAACCAGTACTTGCGCAGCAGGATGCCGGCCTCGGTCAGCATCCGCTCGAAGCCCGGGCACTGGTGCAGGAACTCCCGGTACTCGGTGTCCGTGCAGAAGCCCATCACCTTCTCGACCCCGGCCCGGTTGTACCAGCTGCGGTCGAACAGCACGATCTCCCCGGCGGCCGGCAGCTCCTCCACGTACCGCTGGAAGTACCACTGGCCGCGCTGGCGCTCGGTGGGGACGGGCAGCGCCACGACCCGGGCGATGCGCGGGTTCAGATACTCCGTCACCCGCTTGATCGCGCCGCCCTTGCCGGCCGCGTCGCGCCCTTCGAAGACGACGACCAGGCGGGCGCCCTCGGCGCGCACCCACTCCTGGAGCTTCACCAGCTCGTTCTGGAGCCGCAGAAGCTCCCGTTCGTACGGCCTCCTCGGCAGCCGCTCCGGGGTTCCGGCTCGCTCGCGCTCGGGCCTGGCCGTCACCTGGGTGCCTCCGTCCGGAGAGTGCCGATGCCCACTCACGGTAGGCGTTGCGCCCCGTTCCCGCAGGCCGTGCCGACCGTTCCGGCAGCGGCGGCCCCCTGAACCGCCGCTGCCGTACTCCCCCGTGGCCCGGCCCGGAGGCCGAGTGATCAACCTTGTCGCAGACCTGCCGGGGCGGTCCAATATCCCGTTCCATAACCTTGGGGCATGGATGTGGACACCCGACTGCTGCGCAGCTTCGCCGCGGTCTGCGAGGAGGGGCAGCTGACCGCCGCCGCGGCCCGGCTGTTCGTCTCGCAGCCGACGCTGACCAAGCAGATCCGCCAACTGGAGGCACTGCTCGGGGTGGAGCTGTTCGAGCGCTCCCGCCGGGGCATGGCCCCCACCCCGGCCGGACGGGCCCTGGCCGAGCGCGCCGGCACGATGCTGGCGGGCTGGGACGACGCGCTGCGCGCCACCAGGGCGGCGGCGGCCGAGCAGGGCTCGACGCTGCGGGTGGGCTTCGAGGGCAGCACGATCAACGTGATGACCCGCAACACCGTGGCGGACTTCACCCGGCGGATGCCCGGCTGGCAGGTGGAGCTGCGGCAGAACAACTGGTTCGACCCCACCTCCGGGCTGGCCACCGGGGAGATCGACCTCACGCTCTGGCACGCGCCGCCGTCATTGTCCGGTCAGTACAACGTCGCGGTGCTGGGCGAGGAGCCGCGCTGCGTGGCGCTGCCGGCCGGACACCGGCTGGCCGGGCGTGCGGTGATCGACTTCGAGGAGCTGCTGGAGGAGCCCTTCGTGGCGATACCGCACGAGTCCGGGCACTGGCGCGACTACTGGCTGGCGGTCCGGGAGCGGGGCGGGCGACCGGTGCGGATCGGCGCGGTGGCGCACAACGCCGACGAGTGGCTGGCCGCGGTGGTGTGCGGCCAGGGCGTCGGCTTCGCCCCGGAGACGATGAGCAGGCTGGCGGCGCGGGAGGATGTCGCGTACCGGCCGGTGCGGGGGCTCGCCCCGAGTCAGGTCGGGCTGTACTGGCCGAAGGAGCGGGAACAGACCCCGGCGATGGCCGCGTTCGTGCAGAGCTGCCGGGCGACGGTCGGGGCCCCCGCGGGGCGGGAGGCCCGCCCGCAGGAACGGCGCTGACCGGGCTCGGCCGGCCCTACCCGCCGTAGGGCGTGCCGGGCACGCCCTACACCGCCTCGAACGGCTCCGGGTAACGGCAGAGCCCGCGCGGGCCGCCGTCGTAGGCGGGCAGGGTGAGCGCCTGGAAGTAGGCCTCCGGCACCTCGAACGGGCCGGTGACCTCGTGGCGCTGCGCCGGGAGGAAACCGAAGCGGCCGTAGTAGTCCGGGTCGCCGAGCACCACGACGAGCTTCTCGCCGGCCTCCTCGGCGGCCGTCAGCGCGGCCCGGACGACCAGCTCGCCGACGCCCTTGCGCTGCCACTCCGGGGCGACCGCGACCGGCGCCAGCGCCAGGCCCTGGCCGTCACCGACCTGCAGCCTGGTGAGCAGCGCATGGCCGACGACCAGGCCGGCCCCGTCCACCGCGACCACCGACAGGTCGGGCAGCCAGGCGGGGTCACGGCGCAGCGCGTCCACCAGGTCGGCCTCGTCGGGGCCGGGGAACGCGGCCATGTGGACCCGTCTGGTGGCGGGCGCGTCGCCCGGACACTCGACTCTGGTGCTGACCTTCATGGAGAGCCTCTTTCCGTCGCACACCGTTGTGGACCGGCCCCGGACGGCAGGTGCGCCGTCCGGGGCCGTGAAAGGTTAGCCGATTGAACGTCAAGCCTTGGGCTGAGCCTCGGACTTGGCCTCGGACTTGGCGTCCTCGCGGACCTTCGGCTGGGCGTCGACGCCGGCCTCGCGGCGCTGCGCCGGGGTGATCGGCGTGGGGGCGCCGGTCAGCGGGTCGCCGCCGGTGGACGTCTTCGGGAACGCGATGACGTCCCGGATGGTGTCGTACCCGCCGAGCAGCGTGACGATCCGGTCGAGGCCGAAGGCGACGCCACCGTGCGGCGGCGGGCCGTAGTTGAAGGCGTCCAGCAGGAAGCCGAACTGCGAGGCCGCCTCCTCCTCGGAGAGGCCGATCGCGTCGAACGCCCGCTTCTGCACGTCCCGCTGGTGGATACGGATCGAACCGCCGCCCAGCTCCGAGCCGTTGAGGACCAGGTCGTAGGCGTTGGACAGGGCCGAGCCCGGGTCGGTGTCGAAGGTGGCGAGCGACTCGGCGGTCGGGGCGGTGAAGGGGTGGTGCACCGCGTGCCAGCCCTGGAACTCGCCCTTGTCGTCCTCGATCGGCTCGAACATCGGGAAGTCGACGACCCAGAGGAAGGCCCACTGGGACTCGTCGATCAGCTCGCAGCGGCGGCCGATCTCCAGACGGGCGGCGCCGAGCAGCTCCTGCGAGGGGCGCTGCTTGCCGGCGGCGAAGAAGATCGCGTCGCCGTTCTTGGCGCCGGCGGCGGCGGCCAGGCCGGCCAGGTGCTCGGCGGAGAGGTTCTTGGCGACGGGGCCGCGCAGCTCGCCGGTCTCGGCGTCGATGACGACGTAGGCGAGGCCGCGGGCGCCGCGCGCCTTGGCCCAGTCCTGCCAGGCGTCGAGCGCCTTGCGCGGCTGCGAGGCGCCGCCGGGCATGACCACGGCGCCGACGTACGGGGCCTGGAAGACGCGGAACTCGGTGCCCTTGAAGTACTCGGTGAGGTCGGTGAGTTCCTGGCCGAAGCGGACGTCCGGCTTGTCGGAGCCGTAGCGGGACATGGCGTCCGCGTAGGTCATCCGGGGCAGCGGGTTCGGGATCTCGTAGCCGTGCACGTCGCGCCAGATCGAGCCGACGATCTTCTCGCCGAGGGCCAGGATGTCCTCCTGGTCGACGAAGGAGGCCTCGATGTCCAGCTGGGTGAACTCCGGCTGCCGGTCGGCGCGGAAGTCCTCGTCGCGGAAGCAGCGGGCGATCTGGTAGTAGCGCTCCATGCCGGCCACCATCAGCAGCTGCTTGAACAGCTGGGGCGACTGCGGCAGGGCGTACCAGTGGCCGGGCTGGAGGCGGACCGGGACGAGGAAGTCGCGGGCGCCCTCGGGGGTGGAGCGGGTGAGGTACGGCGTCTCGATGTCGAGGAAGTCGTTCTCCTCCATCACCCGGCGGATGATGTTGTTGACCTTGGAGCGCAGCCGCAGGCCCTTGGCCGGGCCCTCACGGCGCAGGTCCAGGTAGCGGTAGCGCAGCCGGACCTCCTCGTTGACCGTGCCGGGCTCGTACTCGGCCACCGGGAACGGCAGCGGGGCGGCCTCGGAGAGCACCTCGATCTCGCTGACGACGACCTCGACGGCGCCGGTCGGGATGTCCGGGTTCTCGTTGCCCTCGGGGCGCACCCGGACGTCACCGACGACCTTGACGCAGTACTCGGCGCGCAGACCGTGCACCGAGTCGAGGTCGCGGACCACGATCTGCACGGTGCCGGAGGCGTCGCGCAGGTCGATGAAGGCGACGCCGCCGTGGTCGCGGCGGCGGGCGACCCAGCCGGCCAGGGTGACGGTGGTGCCTGCGTGCTCCGGGCGGAGCGTGCCCGCGTCGTGCGTGCGGATCACAGCTGCTTCTCCTTCAGGGTGGTGACGAGTGCGTCGAGGGCGACGGGGTTCTGCTCGCCGGTGGTCAGGTCCTTGAGCTGGACGACGCCGTCGGCGAGGTCCCGGTCCCCGGCCACGAGGGCGAAGCGGGCGCCGGATCGGTCGGCGGACTTCATGGCGTTCTTGATGCTCTTGACGCCGAAGGCGAGGTCGGTGGCGACGCCGGCCCGGCGCAGCTCGACCACCTTGGCGAACAGGACGTTCTTGGCCTCCTCGCCGAGTGCGACGGCGTAGACGGAGGTCGCGGCCGGCAGGTCGAGGGCGACGCCCTCCGCCTCCAGCGCCAGGTAGGTGCGGTCCACGCCGAGGGCCCAGCCGACGGACGGCAGCGCCGGGCCGCCGATCATCTCGGAGAGGCCGTCGTAGCGGCCGCCGCCGCCGATCGCGGACTGCGCGCCGAGGCCGTTGTGCACGAACTCGAAGGTCGTGCGGGTGTAGTAGTCCAGGCCGCGGACCAGCTTCGGGTCGTCGACGAAGGCGACGCCGTTGGCGGTGAGCAGCTCACGCACCTTCTCGTCGTAGGCCTTGCACTCCTCGCACAGGAAGTCGCGCAGCTTCGGGGCGTCGCCGAGCTGGGCCTGCACCGACTCGCGCTTGTCGTCCAGGACGCGCAGCGGGTTGATCTCGGCGCGGCGGCGGGTGTCCTCGTCGAGGTCGAGGCCGGCCAGGAACTCGATCAGGGCGGCCCGGTAGACCGGCCGGCACTGCTTGTCGCCGAGGCTGTTGAGCAGCAGCGAGTAGTCGCTCAGGCCCAGCGAGCGGAAGGCGTCGTCGGCCAGGATGATCAGCTCGGCGTCCAGGGCCGGGTCCTCGGCACCGATCGCCTCGGCACCGACCTGGGAGAACTGGCGGTAGCGGCCCTTCTGCGCCCGCTCGTAGCGGTAGTAGGAGCCGGAGTACCAGAGCTTGACCGGCAGGTTGCCCTGCTTGTGCAGGTTGGCCTGGAGCGCGGCGCGCAGCACCGAGGCGGTGCCCTCGGGGCGCAGCGCGAGCTCGTCGCCGCCCTTGGTGGTGAGGTTGTACATCTCCTTGGAGACGATGTCGGTGGACTCGCCGACACCGCGGGAGAACAGCTTCACGTCCTCGAAGACCGGGGTCTCGACGTAGCCGTAGCCGGCCCGGCGGGCCGGCGCGGCGATCCGCTCCCGGATCGCCAGGAAGGTCGCGGAGCTGGGGGGCAGGAGGTCGTAGGTGCCCTTGGGGGCGGTGAAGGTGCTCAACTTCTCTTCCGTCACATTCCTCGTCGCGGGAAGGCCGGAGCGCCGAGCGCTCCCGCCGCCTGCCTGAGGTAGGGGTTGGTGGCGCGCTCACGGCCGATGGTGGTCTGTCCGCCGTGGCCGGAGAGGACCACGGTCGTGTCGTCGAGGGGCAGGCACACCCGGGCCAGCGACTGCATGATCGCCTCGCTGTCCCCGCCCGGGAGGTCCGTGCGCCCGATGGAGCCGGCGAAGAGCAGGTCGCCCGAGAAGAGCACCGGGGGGAGGTCCTCGGCGCCGGGCGTCCGGAACGTCACCGACCCCTTGGTATGGCCGGGCGCGTGGTCGACGGTGAGCTTCAGGCCGGCGAGGTCCAGCACGCTGCCGTCGGTGAGCTCGCGCACGTCGTCGGGTTCGCCGACGGTGAGCTCGCCCATCAGCTGGGTGCCGAGCGACCGGCCGAGGGCCTTCTCCGGGTCGGCCATCATGTAGCGGTCCTCGGGGTGGATCCAGGCCGGGACGCCCTTGGCGCCGCAGACCGGGACGACCGAGGCGATGTGGTCGATGTGGCCGTGGGTGAGCACGACCGCGACGGGCTTGAGCCGGTGCTCGCGGATCAGCTCGTCGACGCCCTGGGCGGCCTGGTGGCCCGGGTCGACGATGACGCACTCCTCGCCCGGCGCCGGAGCGACCAGGTAGCAGTTGGTGCCCCAGGCTCCAGCGGGGAATCCGGCGATGAACACGCGCGTCCTTCGTGACTCGGTCGGCAGTGGCGGCTACGGGGTGCGGCTACACGATGTGATGTAAGCGCAGCCTACCGGCGGTCCGGGTCCGGTTGCGAACCAGATAGGGGTGACAGGTCCACTTCGTCCTGACAGGTTCACCGCGTTCTTACAGCCGCGGTACCTACACTTGGCAGTCGATGGATGCGATGATCCGCTCCAGCATCCGTACACGAGTCCAGCACATATGTAGGAGACACGGCCTGTGGTCACCAGCGAACAGCGGCGGCGGCAGCTCGCCCGCGAGAAGTACGAGCGCCAGGCGCAGCGCCGGGCCGAGGCCCACGCCGCGCGCAAGCGCCGCAACACCGTCCTCGGGGCCTCCCTGGCGGTGGTGGTGCTGGCGGGCGGTGGTGCGCTGGTGGGCACGGGTGCGTTCGACTCCGAGGACAAGAAGGACTCCTCCCCCGCCGCGCAGGCCGCGCCGACCGCCGCCGAGCCCACCACCCCGACCCGCAAGCCGGTCGAGGGCTGCACCGACCCGGCGCCGGGCGCGCCGAACGGCAAGCAGTGGAAGACCGAGCCCGCGATGAGCGCCGACGCCTCCGGGACCTACACGGCGACGCTGGACACCAACTGCGGCAAGGTGACGCTGACGCTGGACGCGGCCAAGGCCCCGCACACGGTCAACTCCTTCGCCTTCCTCTCCGGCGAGCAGTACTTCGACCACACCAAGTGCCACCGGCTGACCACGGGCGGCATCTACGTGCTGCAGTGCGGCGACCCGACGGCCAGCGCCACCGCCCCGGGCGGCACCGGCGGCCCGGGCTACAAGTTCGCCGACGAGAACCTGGCCGGCGCGACCTACCCGGCGGGCACCGTGGCGATGGCCAACTCGGGCCCGGGCACCAACGGCAGCCAGTTCTTCCTGGTCTACAAGGACACCAAGCTGGACCCGAACTACACCCCGTTCGGCAAGATCACCGGCGGTCTGGACGTGCTCCAGAAGATCGCCGCCGCGGGCACCCTGGAGGGCGGGACGGACGGCCACCCGATGGCCGACGTCACCCTCAACTCGGTGACCACCGTAAAGGGTTGACCCGTACCGGGACCGCGCCACGCCCGCCCCGGCGGCGTACGGGCGCGGTCCCGGCCCGAAATTGCCCGGCCCGGATGCGGACAGCACCGGGCCTGGTCGCCTATGTTGGCGTTGTGTAGGGTGCCCCGATCCGCCAAGCCGTCACCCTCGGCAGCAGCACCCGGCGGGCGGGACGGCGGACTCATCGGTCCGCCGCACATCAACTGTGGACGACGGACGCGTACCGCCCCGGCGCGGGCGCGACGTCATGTGGAGGACGCGCTATGAGCAGCGACCCGTGGGGCCGTGTCGACGAGCAGGGCACGGTCTACGTCAGGACGGCCGACGGCGAACGCGTCGTGGGTTCCTGGCAGGCCGGCTCGCCCGAGGAGGCCCTCGCCTACTTCGAGCGCAAGTACCAGGGCATCGAGGTGGAGATCGGCCTGCTGGAGAAGCGGGTGCGCACCACCGACCTGGCCGCCAAGGACGCCCAGACCGCGCTGGAGCACCTGCGCGCGCAGGTGACCGAGGGGCACGCGGTCGGCGACCTGGACGCGCTGGCCAAGCGGCTGGACACGCTGGCCGGTGAGATCGAGAGCCGTCGCGAGCAGCGCAAGGCCGCCCGCGCCAAGGCCCAGGACGAGACCCGGACGGCCAAGGAGGAGCTGGTCGCCGAGGCCGAGCGGCTCGCCGAGTCGACCCAGTGGCGCGAGGCCGGCGACCGGCTGCGCGCGCTGGTGGACACCTGGAAGGGCCTGCCGCGGCTGGACCGCAAGAGCGACGACGAGCTGTGGCACCGCTTCTCGCACGCCCGCTCGGTCTTCTCCAAGCACCGCAAGGCGCACTTCGCCACCCTGGACGCCGAGCGCGACCAGGCCCGGGCGGTCAAGGAGCGGCTGGTCACCGAGGCCGAGGCGCTCTCCTCGTCCACCGAGTGGGGTGACACCGCGGCCCGCTACCGCGACCTGATGGCGCGCTGGAAGGCCGCCGGGCGCGCCCAGCGCGACGTCGAGGACGAGCTGTGGGCGCGGTTCCGCGGCGCCCAGGACGTCTTCTTCCAGGCCCGGTCCGCCGTCTTCAGCGAGCGTGACGCCGAGCAGGTCGCCAACCAGAAGCTCAAGGAGGCGCTGGCGGCCGAGGCCGAGACGATCCTGCCGATCACCGACCTCAAGGCCGCCAAGGCCGCGCTGCGCGACGTCAACGAGCGCTGGGAGGCGATCGGGCACGTGCCGCGCGACGCCCGGCCGAAGCTGGACGGCCGGCTGAACGCGGTCGAGCGGGCGATCCGCGAGGCCGAGGACGCCGAGTGGAAGCGCTCCAACCCGGAGGCCAAGGCGCGCGCCGCCGGCATGGTCGGCCTCTTCGAGGCCAAGGCCGAGAAGATCCAGGCCGACCTGGACAAGGCCCGCGCGGCCGGCAACGCGAGCCGCGTCGCCAAGCTGGAGTCCGAGCTGGCCGGTGTGCAGACCCTGCTGGAGCAGGCGCACAAGAGCCAGGAGGAGTTCAGCGGCTGAGCCGACGCCGCAGGACACGACGAAGGGCCCCGGGCGAACCCGGGGCCCTTCGTCGTGCCCTGCCGGCCGGGCGTACCCGGCCGGCCGCTACTTCCGGGCCGAGGTGACCCGGTAGACGTCGTAGACGCCCTCGACGCCGCGGACCGCCTTGAGCACGTGCCCGAGGTGCTTCGGGTCGCCCATCTCGAAGGTGAAGCGGCTCATCGCCACCCGGTCGCGGGAGGTCTGCACCGCCGCCGACAGGATGTTGACGTGCTGGTCGGACAGGACCCGGGTGACGTCCGACAGCAGCCGGGAGCGGTCCAGCGCCTCGACCTGGATGGCCACCAGGAAGACGGACGACTGGGTGGCCGCCCACTCGACGTCGATCATCCGCTCGGGCTGCTGGCTGAGCGCCTCCACGTTGACGCAGTCGGCGCGGTGCACCGAGACGCCGTTGCCGCGGGTGACGAAGCCGACGATCGGGTCGCCGGGGACGGGCGTGCAGCAGCGCGACAGCTTGACCCAGACGTCCTCGACGCCCTTGACGATGACACCGGGGTCGCCCTTGGCCCGGCGGCGCACGGCCCGGCGGGTGTCGTGGGTCGGGGTCGCCGTCTCGGCGAGGTCCTCGGTGGCACCCTCCTCGCCGCCGAGCGCCTGCACGAGCTTCTGCACGATGTTCTGCGCGGCGATGTGGCCCTCGCCGATCGCCGCGTACAGCGAGGAGATGTCGGGGTAGCGCATCTCGTGGGCCAGGGTGACCAGCGAGTCGCCGGTCAGGATCCGCTGGATCGGCAGGCCCTGCTTGCGCATCGCCCGGGCGATCGCCTCCTTGCCGTGCTCGATCGCCTCCTCGCGGCGCTCCTTGGAGAACCAGGCGCGGATCTTGTTGCGGGCGCGCGGGGACTTGACGAAGCCCAGCCAGTCCCGGGAGGGGCCGGCGTTCTCCGCCTTGGAGGTGAAGACCTCGACGCTGTCGCCGTTCTCCAGGGTCGACTCCAGCGGCACCAGCCGCCCGTTGACCCGGGCCCCTATGCAGCGGTACCCGACCTCGGTGTGGACCGCGAAGGCGAAGTCCACCGGGGTGGCCCCGGCGGGCAGCGCTATCACGTCGCCCTTGGGCGTGAAGACGAAGACCTCGTTGTTGGAGAGGTCGAAGCGCAGCGACTCCAGGAACTCGCTCGGGTCCTCGGTCTCCTTCTGCCAGTCCAGCAGCTGCCTCAGCCAGGCCATCTCGTTGACGGCGCCGGCCTTGTCGTCCTTGCGGGCCTGGGCCGGGGTGTCGGTGCGGACCTTGGAGGCGCCGGCGACCGCGCGCTGCTTGTACTTCCAGTGCGCGGCGATGCCGTACTCGGCCCGGCGGTGCATGTCGAAGGTGCGGATCTGGAGCTCGACGGGCTTGCCGCCGGGGCCGATCACCGTCGTGTGCAGCGACTGGTACATGTTGAACTTGGGCATCGCGATGTAGTCCTTGAACCGCCCCGGCACCGGGTTCCACCGCGCGTGGATGGTGCCCAGCGCCGCGTAGCAGTCGCGGACGGTGTCGACCAGGACCCGGATGCCCACCAGGTCGTAGATCTCGGCGAAGTCCCGGCCCCGGACGATCATCTTCTGGTAGACCGAGTAGTAGTGCTTCGGCCGGCCGGTGACGGAGGCGGTGATCCGGGCGCCGCGCAGGTCGCCCTGGACCTGGTCGATGACGGTCGCCAGGTACTCGTCCCGCTTGGGCGCGCGCTCGGCGACCAGGCGGACGATCTCGTCGTACATCTTGGGGTAGAGGATCGCGAAGGCGAGGTCCTCCAGCTCCCACTTGATGGTGTTCATGCCCAGCCGGTGCGCCAGCGGGGCGTAGATCTCCAGCGTCTCGCGGGCCTTCTTCTCCTGCTTCTCCCGCTTGAGGTAGCGCATGGTGCGCATGTTGTGCAGGCGGTCGGCCAGCTTGATCACCAGGACGCGCGGGTCCTTGGCCATCGCGACGACCATCTTGCGGACGGTCTCGGCCTGCGCGGCCTCGCCGAACTTGACCCGGTCGAGCTTGGTGACGCCGTCGACCAGCAGGGCCACCGAGTCGCCGAAGTCCCTGCGCAGGGTCTCCAGGCCGTAGTCGGTGTCCTCGACGGTGTCGTGCAGCAGCCCGGCCATCAGGGTCGGGGCGTCCATGCCCAGCTCGGCCAGGATGGTCGCCACCGCCAGCGGGTGGGTGATGTACGGGTCGCCGCTCTTGCGCTTCTGCCCGCGGTGCCACTTCTCGGCGACCGCGTACGCCTTCTCGATGTCCCGGAGCAGCGCCGGGTCGGCCTTCGGGTCGTTGGCCCGGATGGAGCGGAAGAGCGGCTCCAGGACGGGGTTGAGCACGCTGGACCGCTGGCCGCCGAGGCGGGCCAAGCGGGCGCGCATGCCGCCGGAGGAGGACGGGCGGCTCGCGGGAGCCACCGGACGCGAGGAGGTCGGCGCCGGACGTGCCGGTGTGGCCCCCGAGGGCGTGGGGCGGTCTTCGGGGGCGGCCGCTGCGGCCGTGGGCACAACCTCGTCGGGCAAGGACACTCCTCGGGGCACCGGGCCGACCCCCCGTACGGCCGACGACAACGCGGACAACCGGGAGGGGATGAATCTTCATGGTACCGAGCCGGGCGCTCCGGTGTTCAGCCGCCCGGTCCCGGACACGCTCCGCGCACGCGCGAGGGCGGCGGCCGGATCATCCGGCCGCCGCCCTCGGTGCTCTCTTCTCAGACCGTGACCAGCGTCTCCAGCGGCGCGCCGCCCAGGTGCCCGGAGAGCCGCTCGCGGCCGTCCAGGAAGCCCAGCTCCATCAGCACCACGACGCCCACCAGCTCGGCGCCGGCCTCCTTGACCAGGTCCAGCGAGGCGCCGATGGTGCCGCCGGTGGCCAGCACGTCGTCCACCACCAGGACCCGCTCGCCGGGGGCGAAGGCGTCGCACTGGACCTCCAGCGTCGCCGAGCCGTACTCCAGCTCGTACGAGCGGCGGAACACCTCGCCGGGCAGCTTGCCCTGCTTGCGGATCGGCACGAAGCCGAGCCCGGCCGCGAAGGCCGCCGGGGCCGCCAGCACGAAGCCGCGCGCCTCCAGGCCCACCACCTTGGTCGCACCGAGGGCGGTCGCCCGCTCCGCCAGCGCCCGGGTGAGGGCCGCGAAGGCCTCGGCGTCGGCGAGCAGCGGCGCGATGTCCTTGAACAGCACACCCGGCTTCGGGTAGTCCGGGACGTCCCGGATCCGGCTGTTCAGCAGCTCGGCCAGTGCGGTGTCGGCGGTGGTCACGAAGAGTCCTTACGGTCGGTCGGGCGTCAGCGCTTGGTGGACGGACGGCCCTTGGCACGCGTGCCGGCCGCCCGGCCGCGCTGACCGACCATACCGGCCGGCAGGTCGCCGTCGGCGAACTCCTCGCCCTCCGGCGACGCGTCCCGGACGCCCTCGGCCGCGGCCTTGGCCTCCGCGGCGCGCCGCTGGGCGACCCGCTTGGCCAGCGCCTTCATCTCCGGCTGCTCCTCCTTGAGCTGCGCCAGCAGCGGGGTGGCGACGCAGATCGAGGAGTAGGCACCGGCGGCGAGGCCGATGAACAGCGCGAGCGAGATGTCGTTCAGCGTGCCGGCGCCCAGGAGACCGCCGCCGATGAACAGCAGCGCCGCCACCGGGAGCAGGGCGACCACCGTGGTGTTGAGCGAGCGCACCAGGGTCTGGTTGAGGCCCGCGTTGGCCGCCTCGCTGTAGGTGATCTTGTTCTGCTTGGTGATCCCCTTGGCGTTCTCCTTCACGGTGTCGAAGACGACGACCGTGTCGTAGAGCGAGTACCCGAGGATCGTCAGGAAGCCGATCACCGTACCGGGGGTGACCTCGAAGCCCACCAGGGCGTAGACCCCGATGGTGATCAGGAGGTCGTGGATGAGGGCGACCAGGGCGGCCACCGCCATCCGCCACTCGAAGGCGATCGCCAGGTAGACCGTCACCAGGATCATGAAGATGATCAGGCCGGTGAGCGCCTTGCTGGAGATCTGCTCACCCCAGCTGGGACCGATCACCTGGGTGTCGATCTCGGCGAGCGGGACCTTCAGCTCCTTGGACAGCTGGTCGGTGAAGACCGACGAGGAGACCTTCTCCTCGGAGCTGATCTGGATCCGGAACTTCTTGCCGTCGTCCACGGACTGCACCAGCGGGTGCGAGTGGACGATCTTGTCCACCGCGTCCTGCGTCTGCGAGATGGACAGCCCCGGCTTGGAGACGGTGTAGACCGAACCGCCCTTGAACTCGATGCCGAGTTTCAGGCCCATGGCCAGGCCGACCGCGGCGACCAGCACGATCACGCCGGAGATGCTGTACCAGAGCTTGCGGCGGCCGACGAAGTCGAAGCTGATTTCGCCCTGGTAGAGCCGGTGGCCCAGGTTGGAGAAGCGCGACACGGTGTCAGGCCCCCTTCACGGCGGTGGACGAGGGGGTACGGCGACGGCTGCTGCGCAGCGGCGGGCGGGCGCCCAGGCGCTTCGGGTCCACACCGGACCACGGGTGGCCGTCGGAGAAGAACTTGCGGCGGGCCAGCAGCGTGATCAGCGGCTTGGTGAAGAGGAAGATCACCACGACGTCGAGCGCGGTGGTCAGGCCGAGGGTGAAGGCGAAGCCCTGCACCTTGCCGACCGAGACCAGGTAGAGCACCGCGGCACAGAGGAAGGACACGAAGTCCGACACCAGGATGGTGCGCCGGGCGCGCGGCCAGGCCCGCTGGACCGCCGGGCGCAGCGGGGCGCCCTCGCGGACCTCGTCGCGGATGCGCTCGAAGTACACGATGAAGGAGTCCGCGGTGATGCCGATCGCGACGATCGCGCCACAGACGGCCGGCAGGTTCAGCGCGAAGCCGATGCCGGCGCCGAGCAGGCTCATGATCGAGTAGGTCAGGATCGCCGAGACGATCAGACCGGCGATGGAGACCAGGCCGAGGCCGCGGTAGTACACCAGCGAGTAGAGGACCACCAGCAGCATGCCGATGGCGCCGGCGATCAGGCCGGCCTCCAGCTGGTCGCCGCCGAGCTGCGGGGAGACGGTGGTGACGTCGTCCGTGGTGAACTCCAGCGGCAGCGCGCCGAAGCTCAGCACGTTGGCCAGGCCCTGCGCCTCGCTCTGGCTGAAGCTGCCGGAGATCACGGCCGAGCCGCCGGGGATGGCGCCGCGCACGTACGGGTGGGAGACGACCTGGCCGTCCAGCACGATGGCGAACTGGTTGGCCGGGGCGGGCTGGGTGGCCAGCTTGCCGGTGATCGCGGTGAACGCGTCGGTGCCGGCGCCGTTGAACTGCAGCTGGACCTGCCAGCCCTGGCCCTGCTGGGTGTCGATGCTGGCCTGCGCCTTGGAGACGTCGGCGCCCTTCACCGCGACCGGGCCGAGCGCCAGCTTGTAGAAGACGCCGTCCTCGGCCTTCTGGCTGCAGGCGACGGTCGGCTGGTCCTCGGCCTTCTGCAGGTTCTTGCGCTGCTCGGGCTTGGAGCAGTCCAGGCCGGCGAACTCGGCGGCCAGCTCCGGCGGCACGGTGCCCTGGGTCATCGCGGCGCCGAGGTCCGGCGTGGTCGGCGCGGTGGCGGCGGCGCTCGGGGTCGCGGCGGCCGAACCGGAGGCGGCGGCGCTCGGGGCGGCGCTCGCACTGCCGGTGGCGGCGGCGGTCGGGGTCGCGTCGGCCGCGAGGGCCTCACCGACCGCGCGGCCCTGCTTGGTCGCACTGGCGCTCGCGCTGGGCGCGGCGGCCGTGCTGCCGGCCGAGGCCGAGGCCGAGGGGCTCGCGCCGGGGGTGGCGCTGCCGCTCGCCGACGGGGCGGCGCTCGGGGCCTGCGCCTGGACGCCGGTGGGGGCGAGGGCGAGGACCGGGCGGAAGTACAGCTTCGCGGTGGTGCCGACCTGGTCGGCCGCGTTCTGCTTGTCCCCGCCCTTGGGGATGTTGACGATGATGTTCCGGTCGCCCTGGGTCTGGACCTCCGCCTCGGAGACACCCATCCCGTTGACCCGCTGCTCGATGATCCCGGTGGCGATGTCCATGTTGGACTTGTTGATCGCCTTGGGGTCGGTCGACTTCGCGCTCAGCGTGATGCTGGTGCCGCCTGCGAGGTCGATCCCCAGGCGGGGCTTGGTGTTGCCCGTCCCGAACATGAGGGCGACCAGTCCGACGGTGACCACCAGGATGAGGGCCAGCGCCCGCCCCGGGTAACCGTCGCGCGGGCGCGACTTGGGTGTTGCCACCTTGCTCGTTTCTCCCTGTCCATGCCACCTCCCCTACCGGCCCCCCGTCCTGCTCGTGGCTGGACGGGGGCGTGGCGGATCCTGCGGCCCTGAGATCCTGTGGACTCGCGGCACTGCGCCGCGCGACCGGGCGGGTGCCCGGCCGTACTACTTGCTCGCGGGAGCCCCGCCCTCGGCCTCGCCCTTGTCGGCGCCGTCCTTGGTGAGCGTCAGCGGCTTCTCGTCGACCTGATCGGCGTCGGCGTCCTCGGCCTCCGGCTCGGGAAGCTCGTCGTCGGCCGGGCGGCCGTTGATGATCGCGTCGTACTCGGCCGGCTCCAGGACCGCGGCGATCGCGCTCTTGGTGAAGTGGGTGAACACACCGGGCGCGATCTCCAGCTCGACGGTCTCCTCGTTCACCGCCTTCACCTGGGCGTACAGACCGCCGATGGTACGCACGCCCGCCCCGGGCTCCAGCGCCGTCTGCATCTGCTGCATCTGCGACTGGCGCTTCTTCTGCGACCGGAACATGAGCACGATCGCGATGATCGGGAGGAGAAGGATGATGAGGTTCACTGCAGCCAGGGTCCTTTACGGGCCGCCGGCCGGCGGCCTGTGTGGTATTGGTCGGCCCGTCGGGTGAGAGGGGCGGTCCGGCGGAGTCTAGGCGACCCCGAACTGATCGGACAACGCCAAGCATCGCATCCTGCCGCCGAAAGTGGCGACCCTCGGCCTGCACGGATTCCCCGGACTTCTCCCCCGGCTTCTCCCCGCCGACCTGCCCCGGGGCCAGGTACGCCCCTATCGTCCCGGTGTCACCCGTTCAGCCCTCGTCGGCCGGGAAGAGCTCCGACTGGGCCGGCACCATGCCCCGATTGGTCTGGACCGGAGGGGCCTGCACCGGCGGGGTCAGGCCCAGGTGCCGCCAGGCGGCGGCGGTGGCGATCCGGCCGCGCGGGGTGCGGGCGAGCAGGCCCTCGCGGACCAGGAAGGGCTCGGCGACCTCCTCGACCGTCTCGGCCTCCTCCCCCACCGCGACCGCCAGGGTCGACAGGCCGACCGGCCCGCCGCCGAACAGCCGCAGCAGCGCGTCCAGCACCGCGCGGTCCAGCCGGTCCAGCCCGCGGGCGTCCACCTCGTAGACGTCCAGCGCCCGGGCGGCGATCTCCGGCGTGACCACGCCGTCGTGGCGGACCTGCGCGAAGTCGCGGACCCGGCGCAGCAGCCGGTTGGCGATGCGCGGCGTGCCGCGGGAGCGCCCGGCGATCTCGGCCGCACCGGCCGGGTCGATCTCGACGTCCAGCAGCGCGGCCGAGCGGTGCACCACCTTCTGGAGCTCGGCCGCCGCGTAGAACTCCATGTGGCCGGTGAAGCCGAAGCGGTCGCGCAGCGGCGGCGGCAGCAGGCCGGCCCGGGTGGTCGCACCGACGAGGGTGAACGGCGGCAGCTCCAGCGGGATGGCGGTGGCACCCGGGCCCTTGCCGACGATCACGTCGACCCGGAAGTCCTCCATCGCCATGTAGAGCATCTCCTCGGCCGGCCGGGACATCCGGTGGATCTCGTCGAGGAAGAGCACCTCGCCCTCGCTGAGCGAGGAGAGGATCGCCGCGAGGTCCCCGGCGTGCTGGATGGCCGGGCCGGAGGTGATCCGGATCGGGGCGCCCAGCTCGGCCGCGATGATCATGGAAAGGGTGGTCTTGCCCAGCCCGGGCGGGCCGCTGAGCAGCACGTGGTCGGGCGCGGCACCACGCTTGCGGGCCGCCTGGAGCACCAGCGACAGCTGCTCGCGGACCCGCTCCTGCCCGATGAACTCGTCCAGCAGCTTGGGGCGCAGCGCCGCCTCGACCGCCTGGTCCTCGCCGTCGGCGGAGGCCGCGACCAGCCGGTCGGCCGGGTCGGAGTCGTACGGGCTCATGTGCACCCCTTGATGATTCGCTCGCGCCGCCCGTTCAGGTGACGCGGGCTCCAATGTCGACAAGATGACAGGTGGTCAGATCGGTAAAGGGTGACTCAACGGGCCCGGTTGAGGGTCCGCAGAGCCGCCCTGAGCAGGGCGCCGACATCGGTCACGGCCTGCGCCTCCGCCTCCGGGGTGACGGCGGTGACCGCCTCGTCCGCCTCCCGCGGCGCGTAGCCGAGGCCGACCAGGGCGGCGTGCAGCTGCTCGCCCCAGGGCGCCGGGCCGGCGGCGACCGGCTTCTGCGCCGGGACGCTGCCGTGCGGCGCGCCCAGCTTGTCCTTGTACTCCAGCAGCAGCTTGGCGGCCTTGGCCTTGCCGATGCCGGGGACGGCGATCAGCGCCCGCTCGTTCCCCGCGGCGACGGCGGCCCGCAGCTCGTCCGGACTGTGCACCCCGAGCATCGCCTGGGCGAGGCGCGGGCCGACGCCGGGCGCGGCCTGGAGGATCTCGAAGACCGCCCGCTCGTCGTCGTCGGCGAAGCCGTACAGGGTGAGCGAGTCCTCCCGGACGACGAGCGAGGTGGCGAGCCGGGCGGGCTCGCCGATCCGCAGGCCGGCCGTGGTGTTCGGGGTGCACTGGACGGCCATCCCGACGCCGCCGACCTCGACGACGACGGTGCCGGCGGAGATGGCGGCCACCGGGCCCTGGACGAAGGCGATCATCGGGCGGCTCCTCGGGGGGCTCGGTAGGAGGACGGACGGGCGGGCGGACGGACGGCGGCCGGGGCGGGCGCCGCCTTGGCCAGGGCGGCGGCGATCCGGTCCGTCGCACCGCCGCGCCAGATGTGGCAGATGGCCAGCGCCAGCGCGTCGGCGGCGTCGGCCGGCTTCGGCGGCGCGTCCAGCCGGAGCAGCCGCTGCACCATTGCGGTGACCTGGGCCTTGTCGGCCCGGCCGGAGCCGGTGACGGCGGCCTTGACCTCGCTGGGGGTGTGCAGGGTGACGGGGATGCCCCGCCGGGTGGCGCAGAGCATCGCGACCGCGCTGGCCTGGGCGGTGCCCATCACGGTGCGGACGTTGTGCTGGGCGAACACCCGCTCGACGGCCACCAGGTCCGGCCGGTGCTCGTCGAGCCAGCTCTCTATGCCCTGCTCGACCAGGAGCAGCCGGGGCCCGATCTCCGCGTCGGCCGGGGTGCGCACCACGCCGACCCCGACCATCGCCAGCGGCCGGCCCGGGGCGCCGTCCACCACGCCGATCCCGCACCTGGTCAGACCCGGGTCCACACCCAGTACCCGCACGTCACGCCCCGCCTCTCGGTGATCCGCCACCCGCCTGCGGCCGCTCCGGCCCGGTGCCGGCGTTCCTCACGGCGGACGACCTGCGAAGGCTACCGCCCGGGTACGACAGTCCCACCGACGACACCGGCCCGGTGGTCGAGGGACCACCGGGCCGGGGAGTGAGAACGGTCACTCGGCGTCGAGCTGCGCACCGACCTCGTCGCTGATGTCGAAGTTGGCGAAGACGTTCTGCACGTCGTCGCTGTCCTCCAGGGCGTCGATCAGCTTCAGGATCTTGCGGGCGCCGTCGACGTCCAGCTCGACCTGCATGCTCGGGAGGAAGTTGGCCTCGGCCGAGTCGTAGTCGATGCCGGCGTCCACCAGGGCGGTGCGGACGTCGACCATCTTGGAGGCCTCGGAGACGATCTCGAAGGACTCGCCGAGGTCGTTGATCTCCTCGGGCTCCTGGTCGAGGACGACCTCGAAGAGCTTGTCCTCGTCCACGCCGTCGGCCTTGGGGACGATCACGACGCCCTTGCGGTTGAACAGGTACGAGACCGAGCCCGGGTCGGCCATCGAGCCGCCGTTGCGGGTCATCGCGACGCGCACGTCCGAGGCGGCGCGGTTGCGGTTGTCGGTGAGGCACTCGATGAGCACCGCGACGCCGTTCGGGCCGTAGCCCTCGTACATGATCGTCGAGTAGTCGGCCCCGCCGGCCTCGGCGCCCGAGCCGCGCTTGACGGCGCGGTTGATGTTGTCGATCGGGACCGAGCTCTTCTTCGCCTTCTGGATGGCGTCGTAGAGGGTCGGGTTTCCGGCCGGGTCACCGCCGCCGGTGCGCGCCGCCACCTCGATGTTCTTGATCATCTTGGCGAAGAGCTTGCCGCGCTTGGCGTCGATCACGGCCTTCTTGTGCTTGGTGGTAGCCCACTTAGAGTGGCCGGACATCGCCAGCTCCTTTACGTCGCCAAAGGGAAATGAACAGAAGAGATCTTACCGGTGCCGCCACCGGTGGACCGCACACGGTCAGCGTGCGGCGGCGGGGCGCCACCCGCGCCGCGGTGACCGGCCGCTACCGCGCGACCGCGGCCAGGTGCTCCTCCACCATCCGCACGAAGTAGCCGTGCACCCGGTGGTCGCCGGTCAGCTCGGGGTGGAACGACGTGGCCAGCAGGTTTCCCTGACGGACGGCGACGATCCGGCTCTCCGGGCCGTCGGCGGCCGGCAGCTCCGCCAGCACCTCGACGCCCGCGCCGACCGACTCCACCCAGGGGGCGCGGATGAACACGCCGTGCACCGGCTCGTCGCCGAGGCCCTCGAAGGCGACACCGGACTCGAACGACTCGTTCTGGCGGCCGAAGGCGTTGCGGCGCACGGTCATGTCGATGCCGCCGACGGTCTCCTGGTCCTCACGGCCGTCCAGGATCTTGTCGGCGAGCATGATCATGCCCGCGCAGGTGCCGTACACCGGCATGCCGGCGGCGACGCGCTCGCGCAGCGGGTCCATCACGCCGAACAGCAGCGCCAGCTTCGACATGGTGGTGGACTCCCCGCCGGGGATCACCAGCGCGTCGACCTCGGCCAACTCCTCGACGCGGCGCACCGGACGGGCCAGCGCGTCGGCCTCGGCCAGCGCGACCAGGTGCTCGCGGACGTCGCCCTGCAGGGCGAGGACGCCGATGACTGGAGTGCTCACGGTCTCAAACCTTCTTCGATCGGTACTTCGTGTGATCGCCGCCCGGCGGGACCGCCGTTTCGGGCGGTCGTCGCGCGGCCGCTGCGGGCGGTCGCTTCCCCGGGCCGCCGGCGTCCGGGGGCCGGCGCGGCGCGGCCCGCCGAGCGCCGCGGCGCTGCGGCGGGCCGACGCCGGACGCGGGCGGGACTACCAGCCGCGGTTGGCGTAGCGCTCGGTCTCGGGCAGGGTGTCGCAGTTGATGCCGACCATGGCCTCGCCCAGGTTGCGGGAGGCGTCCGCGATGATCTTCGGGTCGTCGAAGAAGGTGGTGGCCTTGACGATCGCGGCGGCACGCTTGGCCGGGTCGCCCGACTTGAAGATGCCGGAGCCGACGAAGACGCCCTCGGCGCCCAGCTGGCGCATCAGCGCGGCGTCGGCCGGGGTGGCCACGCCACCGGCGGAGAACAGCACGACCGGCAGCTTGCCGAGCTCGGCGACCTCCTTGACCAGCTCGTACGGGGCGCGCAGCTCCTTGGCGGCGGCGTACAGCTCGTTGTTGTCGAAGCCGCGCAGCTTGGCGATCTCGTTCTTGATCTGGCGCAGGTGGCGGACGGCCTCGACGACGTTGCCGGTGCCGGCCTCACCCTTGGAGCGGATCATGGCCGCACCCTCGGCGATGCGGCGCAGGGCCTCGCCCAGGTTGGTGGCGCCGCAGACGAAGGGGGTCGTGAACGCGAACTTGTCGGAGTGGTTGACCTCGTCGGCCGGGGTCAGCACCTCGGACTCGTCGATGTAGTCGACACCCAGCGACTGCAGGACCTGGGCCTCGACGAAGTGGCCGATCCGGGACTTCGCCATGACCGGGATCGAGACCGCGGCGATGATCTCCTCGATCATGTTCGGGTCCGACATGCGGGCGACGCCGCCGTCCTTGCGGATGTCGGCCGGAACCCGCTCCAGGGCCATGACGGCCACAGCGCCGGCGTCCTCGGCGATCTTGGCCTGCTCGGCGTTGACCACGTCCATGATCACACCGCCCTTGAGCTGCTCGGCCATGCCGCGCTTCACCCGGGCGGTACCGATCTGCGGCTGGTCTGCGGTGGTGGGGGTGGTGGACACGTGAGACCTCACTCGAAGATGAACCAGTGCTATCGCCCTATGGTAGGCGGAAGAAACCGCCTCTCCATGCGCCATCAAGTCCAGGCAGGCCGACGGGATACGACAAACAGGCCGGATCCGGACGCTCCCGCCCACCATGTGGGAAGTCCCGTCCCGGACCGGGTCGCTGACCCTGCGCACACCGTACGCGGGCCGCGCCCGGACCCCACTCAGGCCGGGGCGCCCTCGGGGGTCAGCGCCGGCGGCGGCGCGTCGTCCATCTCGAACGCCATCGGGAACGGCGCCCGCCCGGCCAGCCGGAAGTACCGCACCAGCCGGTGCTCCCGCACCGCCCTGGCCGCCCGCACCGCGTCGTTGTGGAACCGCCGCGCCATCGGCACCCGGCGCACCGCGGCGGTGAGCTCCTTCACCGCCTCCTCGCCGCCCGGCTCGGCCACCAGCACGGCGACCTGCTCCGGATCGGCCAGCACCGCCCGCAGCGCCATGCTGAGCTGGCTCTCCGCCACCTCGCGCTGCTCGTCGTCCGCCTGCCGGGCCGCGTGGGCGGCGTCCAGCAGCAGCAGCGAGGCCGCCGGGTCCAGCAGCGAGGAGGTGGCCACCTCCATCGCGACCGACGCCCGGCGGACCAGCTGCGCGTCCAGCGCCGCACGGGCGGCGTCGATCCGGGCGTGCAACCGGTCCAGCCGGCCGGCCGTCCAACTCAGGTACATGCCGAACAGCACCACGGCCACGCCGGCCCAGATCCAGGTAGTCACGGGGCGCTACGCTACCGGGTGCGCACGGCCCGGCCGTGCCACCGGGCGCCCGCGGCTCAGCCGGCGACGGTCGCGCTGCGGTAGCTGTCGCGGTCGATGTCCGCGATGTTCACCGCCGTGAACAGCCGGCTGCCGGCCGCCGGGACGACCCGCTCGGCCAGCAGCGCCAGCACGGCGTCGCTGAGCGCCGCCTTGGCCTCGGCGGTGCGCCCGGGGAAGATCTGGAACTCCACGTACACCTGGTCGTCCGCGGCCTCGCTCTCACCCACCACGAAGTCCTGCACCTCCCGGAAGACCGTCTTGCACGCCTCCGGGTTCGCGCCGATGGTCTTCACGGCGAGCCGGTTGATGGCCAGGCCCAGCTCACGACGGTCGAACGCGCCGGCCAGCCCGGCCGAGTAGTCGACGGAGATCTGCGGCATCGGTGCCTCCAGGGGTCACGGTGATCGGTACGGTCCGGCAGACCCCAACCACCCCGGCGCCCGGTTGCTTCCCGCGCCGCGGAAATCAGTCCCGGGCCAGCCCGAACCGGCCGCGCCGGGCGCCGCGCCCGTCCTCCCCGACCACCGCCGCGGCACCCGCCGCCACCGTCTCGTACACCGCCAGGATGTCCGCGGCCACCGTCGACCAGTCGAACCGCCGGACGTACCGGGACGCCGCCTTGCTCAGCTCCTCCAGCCGGCCCGGGTCCCCCAGCAGCCGCAGCGCCGAGCGGGCCAGCGCGTCCGCGTCCTCCACCGGGAACAGCTCGCCCGCGTCCCCGCCGTCCAGTACCTGCTTGAACGCGTCCAGGTCGCTGGCCAGCACCGGCGCGCCCGCCGACATCGCCTCGACCAGGATGATCCCGAAGCTCTCGCCGCCGGTGTTCGGCGCCACGTACAGGTCGACGCTGCTGAGCAGCCGGGCCTTCTCCCGGTCGCTGACCATGCCGAGGAACTCCACCTGCTGGCGGACCTCCGGGGCCAGCCCCGCGACGGCCTCCTCCTCGTCGCCCTTGCCGGCCACCAGCAGCCGCACGCCCGGCCGCTCCGCCAGGATCTTCGGCAGCGCGGCCAGCAGCGTCGGCAGGCCCTTGCGCGGCTCGTTGATCCGGCCGACGAACCCGATCGTGCCCGGCTCGCCCGCGGCCGCGCCGCCCGTCCAGCGCGGGTCCGGCTCGGCCTCGGCGAAGAACCCGACGTCCACCCCGTTGGGGATCACCACCGGATCCCCGCCCAGGTGCTCGACCAGGGTGCGCCGGGCGTACTCGCTCACCGCGATCCGGGCCCGGATCTTCTCCAGACCCGGCTGCAGGATCGGCGAGGCCGCGATCATGAAGCGCGACCGCGGGTTCGAGGTGTGGAAGGTGCCGACCATCGGCCCGGTCGCCGACCAGGCCGCCAGTATCGACAGGCTCGGGGCGACCGGCTCGTGGACGTGCAGGATGTCGAACGCGCCGTCGTGCAGCCACCGCCGCACCCGGGCCGCCGACAGCGGGCCGAAGCTCAGCCGCGCCACCGACCCGTTGTACGGCACGGCCACCGAACCCCCGGCCGAGACCACGTAGGGCGGCAGCGCCTCCTCGTCCTCGGCGGGCGCCAGCACCGACACCTCGTGGCCGAGACCGATCAGGTGCTCGGCCAGGTCCCGGATGTGGAACTGCACCCCTCCGGGGACGTCCCAGTCGTACGGGCAGACGATGCCGATCTTCACTGGTTCCTCGTGTTCCTTCCAGGTTCGCCGTCAGGGCCCGGAGGCCTCGGCGGCGGGCTCTCCGGCGGGCTCGCCGGACGGCTCCGCGACGGGGTGGACGGCCCGGGCCACCGCCGGTGCCTCCACCGTGGCACGGACCGGCAGGTCGGCGAGCCAGAACCGCTGCAGCATGTGCCAGTCCTCGGGGTGCTCGCGGATGCCCTCCTCCCAGACCTCCGCCATCGCCTGCACCATCAGCTGCGTCTTCTCCTTGCGGTCCCCCTCCGCCGGCACCGGGACCTCCGGATGGATCCGCGCCCGCATCACCGGGCCGTCGTACCAGAGCGACACCGGCAGCAACGCCGCCCCGGTCCGCTGGCAGAGCGCTGCCGGACCCGCCGGCATCCTGGTCGCCTCACCGAAGAAGGTCACCTCGATGCCCGCCTCCGAGAGGTCCCGGTCACCGACCAGGCAGACCAGCCGCCCCTCGCGCAGCCGCCGGGCCAGCGCGCCGATCACGTTGCCCCCGCCGCCGGTCAGCGCGAGCACCTCCATGCCCAGGCCCTCCCGGAACGCCACGAACCGGTCGAACAGCCGCTCCGGCTTCAGCCGCTCCGCGACCGTCGTGAACGGGTAGCCCTCCAGCGCCACCCAGGCGCCCGCGAGGTCCCAGTTGCCCATGTGCGGCAGCGCTATCACCGCGCCGCGCCCGGACTCCATCGCCTCCCGCAGCTGCTCGAAGCCCTCGACCTGCACGTCCCGGGCCACCCGCTGCCGGCTCCACACCGACAGCCGGAAGGACTCCATCCAGTACCGCATGTACGAGCGCATCCCGGCCCGCGACAGCTCCCGCAGCCCGGCCTCGTCCAACCCCGGGCGCACCCGCAGCAGATTGGCCTCCAGCTGGAGCACCCGCTTGCCGCGCTTGCGCCACGCGAAGTCGGCGATGCCGTCGAACAGGCCCCGCGCGGCCGGCTCGGGCAGGTGCCTCAGCGCCGCCCAGCCCAGCGCGTACGCCGAGTACACCAGTCGGTCCTTCACCGCAGGCCCGCTCCCCTTCAGCTTCCGGCCGCCACTCGGTCGGCCTCGAACGCCTCCCGGCGCACCGTCAGCACCCGCTGGACCACCGTCACCAGACTGCCCGCCGCCACCAGCCACAGCGCCACCGGCAGCAGCCACTCCACGTACGGCACACCGAACGTGGCGAGGCCCGCGAGCCCGGCGCCGACCAGGCTGATCACCAGCCGCTCGGCCCGCTCCACCAGCCCCGACACGTCGCACGGCAGCCCCTGGCTCTCCGCCCGGGCCTTGGTGTACGACACCACCAGGCCGCTCGCCAGGCAGAAGACCGCCACCGCGCACAGCAGGTTGTTGTCGCCGTTGCCCGCGTACCACATCGCCAGACCGCCGAAGATCGCCGAGTCCGCCACCCGGTCCAGCGTGGAGTCCAGGAAGGCCCCCCACTTGCTGGTCCGGCCCAGTTGCCGGGCCATGTTCCCGTCCACCAGGTCCGAGAAGACGAACAGCGTGATCGTGATGGTGCCCCAGAAGAACTCCCCGCGCGGGAAGAACACCAGCGCACCGGCCACCGAACCGGCGGTACCGACCAGTGTCACGGCGTCCGGGCTCACACCCAGCCGGATCAGGAACGCGGCGAACGGGGTCAGGACACGTGTGAAGAAGGCACGCGCGTATTTGTTGAGCATGGCCTTCCCGACCGCTCCGATCTCCCTGGTACCCGCCTGCGGCGGAGTACGCGGCAGACGGCCGACTGGATCAGCCCAACCGGCGCACCCATCGTAGCCACGCCGACGACACCCTCCGGCGCACCGCACCGCCCGCCCGCCCCCGCACCCCGCCCGCCCGCAACCCCGGGCGCACGGCCGCACACGCACGGTCACCACCCGCCCCCACGACACGCGGCCCCGGGAACACCGCACCTAGACTTTCAACGACAGTCTCGGCGCGACGGGAGGAGACCCCGATGCCCGACCGCAGCACCGCACGAGCCGGCCAGGCGCCCACCGTCACCGGCCCGGGCAATCTGCGCAACGTCGTCCTCATCGGCTGCAGCGGCGTGGGCAAGACCACCCTCGCCGAATCCCTCGCCCTCGCCGCCGGCGCCATCGGCCGCACCGGCCGCGTCGCCGACGGCAACACCGTCTCCGACCACGAGGACATCGAGCACCAGCAACAGCGCTCGGTCCAGCTCTCCCTGCTCCCCCTCGAATGGCACGGCGTCAAGATCAACCTGTTCGACCCGCCCGGCCACCCCGACTTCGCCGCCGACCTGCGCGCCGCCCTGCACGCCGCCGACGCCGCGGTCTTCGTCGTCTCCGCCACCGACCCCGTCACCGCGCCCACCCGCGCACTCTGGCGCGAGTGCGCCGCCGAAGGCATCCCGCGCGCCATCGCCGTCGCCAAGCTCGACGTCGCCCGCAGCGGCTTCGACGAGATCCTCACCGCCTGCCACGACGCCTTCGGCCTCGGACCGGACACCCTGCGCCCGCTCTTCCTCCCCGTCCGCCACGACGGCCGCCCCGACGGCAGCGTCGACCTCCTCACCGGACACACCTACGGCCAGGCCGACCCGCTCCCCGACACCGGCCCCGCCCGGGAGAGCCTCGTCGAGGCCATCTCCGGCCAGGACGACACCCTCATGGAGCGCTACCTCGCCGGCGAACCCCTCGACACCGACGCGCTCGAAGCCGGCATGCGCCGCGAAGTCCTCGCCTGCACCCTCCACCCCGCCGTCCCCACCAGCGACGCCGGCCTCGGCGCCACCGAACTCCTCGACCTCATCACCACCACGTTCCCCGACCCCACCGAACGCACCCGCCCCGGCCCCGAGTGCGACCCCGACGCCCCCCTCGCCGCCCAGGTCGTCCGCGTCACCGGCGACGCCTACGTCGGCCGGATCAGCCTGCTGCGCGTCTACGCCGGCACCCTGCGCCCCGACACCCGGATCCACCTCACCGGCCCGGACCACCCCGACGGCCAGGACGGCGACGAACGCGTCACCGCCCTCACCAGCCCCTTCGGCAAACTCCAGCGCCCCGTCCCGCACGCCGTCGCCGGCGACCTCGTCTGCGCCGCCAAACTCACCACCGCCCGCGCCGGCGACAGCGTCCACGAACCCGGCCACCCGGTGAAGCTCGAAGGCTGGACCACCCCCGAACCCCTGCTGCCGATCGCCATCGAGGCCCACAGCAAGGCCGACGACGACAAGCTCTCCCAGGCCCTCGCCCGGCTCGTCGCCGAGGACCCGGCCCTGCGCCTGGAACAGAACCCCGACACCCACCAGCTCGTCCTCTGGTGCACCGGGGAGGCCCACGCCGAGGTCGTCCTCGACCGGCTCCGCGGCCGCCACGGCGTCCACGTCGACACCGTCGAACCCAGGGTCGCCCTCCGCGAGACCTTCGGCACCGCCGCCGCCGGCCACGGACGCCTCGTCAAGCAGTCCGGCGGCCACGGCCAGTACGCCATCTGCGACCTGGAGGTCGAACCCCTCCCGGCTGGCTCCGGCTTCGAGTTCCGGGAACACGTCGTCGGCGGCGCCGTCCCCCGGCACTTCATCCCCTCCGTGGAGAAGGGCGTCCGCGCCCAGCTCGCCAAGGGCGTCGCCACCGGCCACCCGCTCGTCGACGTCCGCGTCACCCTCACCGACGGCAAGGCGCACTCCGTCGACTCCTCCGACTCCGCCTTCCAGACCGCCGCCGCCCTCGCCCTGCGCGACGCCGCCGAACACGCCGTCATCCGACTGCTCGAACCCGTCGCCGCCGTCAGCGTCCTGCTCCCCGACGACTACCTCGGCGCCGTCCTCACGGACCTCTCCGCCCGCCGCGGCCGCGTCCTCGGCACCGAGACCGGCGGCCCCTCACTCACCCTGCTGCGCGCCGAGGTCCCCGAACTCGAACTCGCCCGCTACCCCGTCGACCTGCGCTCACTCACCCACGGCACCGCCGAGTTCTCCCGCGCCCACCTGCGCCACGAACCCATGCCCACCGCACTCGCCGCCCGCTACACCGACGACGCCCGCTGAGCCTGCGGCAGCGAACAGGCCGGCGTACCGCCCGGCATCCGGTGCCGGTTCCTCGACACCCAGCGGTACACCACGCCCGCCAACGGCCGCACCGGCGCCAGCGCCAGCACCCCGCCCAGGTACGCCCAGGCCCCGCCCGTCCGCATCAACAGCCGCGCCACCGCCTGCGCACCCCCGTGCACCCGGCCCGCCGGCGTCACCCAGAGCACCTCGCGCTCGGCCCGCTCCCAGGACACCTCGCCGTGCCCGCCGGCCCGCGCGTCCAGCTCCGCCAGGTCGGCGAACTGGAACGGCACCGCCTCCCAGCCCCCCGAGGCCAGCGTCTGCCGCAGGTACCGCTCGGCCCACCCCGCGCACGTCGTGCAGAACGCGCAGTCCCCGTCGAAGACCAGCACCGGATCCTTCACCGCAGCTCCCTCGGATCGCTCCATGCGCCCATCGTGCCCCATTGCGCCCCCCGGCCTGATCACCAGGGGCGTCAGCGCACCCGAAGCTGGGCATCATGCCGGACGGGCCCCGCGTGGCCCGAACGTGACGGCACTTCAGACGATCATCCGCGCGGCGGTACCGGGGCACGGTAACCTGCCGCTGACGCTGACAAGGGGAGGAGGGGACGCCACCGTGACCACACTCGACATGACCCCGGGTGCGCAGATACCCCGGACCGACGCCGGCCCGCAGACCGCCGTCACCCAGGCGCTCTCCTCGGCCGCCTACCGCGACGGCGAGGTCCACGACTTCGTCGCGGCGGTCACCGACGCCACCGCGAAGAAGGGCCGCTTCGCGCTCTTCCGCCCCAACCTCGGCGAGGCCTTCAGCCGCGCCGTCATCGGGCGCGCGCTCGGCGGCGACCGCAAGCCGCTCGTCCCCTCCTTCGGCATCGACACCCGCCAGATCGTCGAGCACTGCCTCGCCGCCGAGGACCTCCGGGCCGCACGCGACCGCAAGCTCACCAGCGTCACCGTCGTCACGGGCGTCCTCTTCCTGCCCGGCACCCTGCTCTGGCTCGGCGCCTTCCAGCTGCGCGCCTGGCTCAAGCGGGACAACCCCAAGAACGCCGCGGCCTACGGCGGCATCGTCCTCGCCCTCGCCGCCGCACTCGCCCTGCTCCTCGCGATCAAGCCGCCCGCCGGCGGCCTGCTCGGCATCTACCTGCGCCTGGTCATGCTCGCCCCGGTCGTCGGCTGGTACCTCGCCAAGCGCGTCGTGCTCGCCTCCGCCCTGGACCTGCGCGCCCGCTGGCTGGCCCTCGTCGAGGGCAACGCCGTCGCCGCCACCGTCCCCAAGGCCGTCCCCCGCGACGACCTGGACAAGAAGGCCGCCGACCTGCGCGCCAAACTCGGCCGGCTGGAGTCCGAGCAGGAGACCAACATCCAGCACTACGCCGGCCGCAAGGGCATCCTCGGCGTCGGCAAGCGCTGGGGCGAGTGGCGGCTGGTCGACAACCTGCGCCCGGCCGAGGGCCACCTCGACTACCGCGCGTTCCACCCCTGGGACCTCGTCCGCAAGATCTCCGGCCACATCAAGGCCCTCGGCATCAGCGACGTCGCCAACAGCGGGATCCCCGGCATCGCCGTCAAGCAGTGGGTGGTGCTGGAGGTCGGCGAGGGCGCCGACGAGATCGGCCGCCCGGGCGGCGCCGACATGGACGGCGACCGGATGCGCGAGTTCGCCATCCAGGCCATCGCCGACAAGCAGACCTTCCCCGGTGGCCCCCGGCACTACCTCGCCACCCAGTTCGTGACGCACGACGGCAAGCTGGTCATCACCTTCACCGTCACCGTCGTCCTGCTCGCCCACACCATGAACATCACGGTGGCCGGCTACGCGCTCGGCCCGGTCAACGGCCTCTTCTTCGACAAGCCGAAGGACAAGGAGAAGACGGTCCCCAAGACCGTGAAGTTCTGGGAGGAGCAGACCCTCAAGCTCCCCCTGATCGACAACGACGAGGTGGTCCGCCAGGCCGTCCGCGCGCCCTTCCACCGGATCCCGGGCCTGCTCGCCTGGCTCGGCGGCGGCCTCGGCCTGCCCGAGCCCTTCGGCTTCCGGCACGCCTGGGCCGCGCCGCCGTGGAACACCCGGTCGATGACCGACAACGCGCTCAACGTCGCCTCCCCGGTGCTCAGCGCCGTCCACGCGGCCACGCTGGAGTTCCTGGAGGAGCACGACCTCGACACCGAGCGCTTCTTCAAGAACCGCGCCTCGATCATCAAGTCCGAGGCGCAGGGCAGCCGCCCGTACAAGGTCGACCAGTACGACGCCGGCTGAGCACGCGGACGTCGAGAGGGCCCGCAGCCGTACTCGGCTGCGGGCCCTTCGGTCTTCGTGCGGTCAGCCCTGCGGCCAGACCTCGGCCAGCATCTTGCGGGTGTCCGCCAGCAACTGCGGCAGCACCTTGGTGTGGCCGACCACCGGCATGAAGTTGGTGTCCCCGCCCCAGCGCGGCACCACGTGCTGGTGCAGGTGCGCGGCGATCCCGGCGCCGGCCGCCGTGCCCTGGTTCATCCCGATGTTGAAGCCGTGCGCCCCCGAGGCCGCCCGCAGCGCCGTCATCGCGTTCTTGGTGAACACCGCCAGCTCGGCGGTCTCCGCGTCGTCCAGCTCCGTGTAGTCCGCGACGTGCCGGTACGGGACGACCATCAGGTGCCCGCCGTTGTACGGGTACAGGTTCAGCACGGCGAACACCGCGCTGCCGCGCGCGACGACCAGCCCGTCCTCGTCGCTCAGCGACGGGATCGAGCAGAACGGGCAACCGTCGTCCGGAGCCGGGCCGGTGGGCTTGTTCTCGCCCTGGATGTACGCCATCCGATGGGGGGTCCACAGGCGGCGGAAGCCGTCCGGCTCGCCGACGCCCCGCTGCAGTTCCGGCTCAGTCGTCATGCTGATCAGCATATTCGCCCGGCGTGGCTTGCAAAGCAGTGCGGGGCAGACTCCCTGAGGAGACTGCCCCGCGAACCCCCGCCCGGGCGGGGCCCACTACTTCTGTCCGCGCCTGATCATCTCGTGCATCGGACCACCCCCGCTCGCGCACGGGGACCACGTCACACCTGGATGCGGCGCTCCACGGCGTCCACGATCTCGGCGACCGCCTCGGCCAGCGGCACGCCGTTCTTCTGCTCGCCGTTGCGGTAGCGGAAGGAGACCGCACCCGCCTCGACGTCGTCGTTGCCGGCGATCAGCATGAACGGGACCTTGCTCTTCTGCGCGTTCCTGATCTTCTTCTGCATCCGGTCGTCCGAGGTGTCCACCTCGACCCGGATCCCGCGCTTCTTCAGCTCGGCCGCGACCTCCAGCAGGTACGGCACGTGCTCGTCGGTGATCGGGATGCCGGTCACGGTGACGGGGGCCAGCCACGGCGGCATGGCACCGGCGTAGTGCTCCAGCAGCACCGCGAAGAACCGCTCGATCGAGCCGAACAGCGCACGGTGGATCATGACCGGCCGCTGGCGCGAGCCGTCCGCGGCGGTGTACTCCAGGTCGAAACGCTCCGGCAGGTTGAAGTCGAGCTGGATGGTCGACATCTGCCAGGTACGGCCGATCGCATCCTTCGCCTGCACCGAGATCTTCGGGCCGTAGAAGGCCGCGCCGCCCGGGTCCGGGACCAGCGGGAGGCCCTGCTTCTCGGCCACGGCCGCGAGGACGGCGGTGGCCTCCTCCCAGGTCTCGTCACTGCCGACGTACTTGACCGGGTCCTTGGTCGACAGCTCCAGGTAGAAGTCGGTCAGACCGTAGTCGCGGAGCAGGTTGAGCACGAAGGTCAGCGTCGAGTCGAGCTCCTCCGCCATCTGCTCGCGGGTGCAGTAGATGTGCGCGTCGTCCTGCGTGAAGCCGCGGGCCCGGGTCAGGCCGTGCACGACGCCGGACTTCTCGTACCGGTACACCGTCCCGAACTCGAAGAGGCGCAGCGGCAGTTCACGGTACGAGCGGCCGCGCGCGTCGAAGATCAGGTTGTGCATCGGGCAGTTCATGGGCTTCAGGTAGTAGTCCACGCCCTCGTCGAGCTGCATGGGCGGGTACATACCGTCCGCGTACCAGTCGAGGTGGCCGCTCTTCTCGAAGAGCTTCCCCTTGGTGGCGTGCGGGGTGTAGACGAACTCGTAGCCCTCCTCCTCGTGCCGGCGGCGCGAGTAGTCCTCCATGGCCCGGCGGATGATGCCGCCCTTGGGGTGGAAGACCGCGAGGCCGGAGCCGATCTCCTCGGGGATGGAGAAGAGGTCGAGCTCGTTGCCGAGCTTGCGGTGGTCGCGCTTCTCGGCCTCGACGAGGAAGTCGAGGTGCGCCTTCAGCTCGTCCTTGCTCGGCCAGGCGGTGCCGTAGATGCGCTGGAGCATCGGGTTCTTCTCGCTGCCGCGCCAGTAGGCGGCAGCGTTGCGCATCAGCTTGAACGCCGGGATGTGCCGGGTCGACGGCAGGTGCGGGCCGCGGCAGAGGTCGCCCCAGCACTGCTCGCCGGACTTGGCGTCCAGGTTGTCGTAGATGGTCAGCTCGCCGGCGCCGACCTCGACGTCGGCGCCCTCGCCCGCGGTGGCGGCGGAGCCCTTGAGGCCGATCAGCTCCAGCTTGTACGGCTCGGAGGCCAGCTCCTCGGTGGCGGCCTCGTCGGTGACCACGCGGCGGGAGAACTTCTGCCCGCGCTTGATGATCTCCTGCATCCGCTTCTCGATGGCCTTGAGGTCATCGGGGTGGAACGGCTTCTCGACGTCGAAGTCGTAGTAGAAGCCGTCCTTGACCGGCGGGCCGATGCCGAGCTTGGCCTCCGGGAAGAGCTGCTGCACGGCCTGCGCCATGACGTGCGCGGTGGAGTGGCGCAGGATGTCCAGGCCGTCCTTGCTGCCCATCGCGACCGGCTCGGCCTCGTCGCCGTCCTGGAGGACGTACGCGAGGTCCTTGAGCTGGCCGCCGACGCGGACGGCGATGATCGAGCGGTCGTCGGCGAAGAGCTCGGCGGCCGTAGTGCCCGTGGTCACCACGCGCTCTTCCCGATCGGGTTCGCGGTTGATGATTACCCGGACGTCCGTCACCGGTCTCTCCTGACGTGCTGGATTCATAGGACGCAACACTGCGCTGCGCGTGACGATGGTACCGAGAGCACCGCCCCGGCCGTGCACCTACGCCCCCTGTCCCCCTTCTCCCAGGCTCTTCAGCAGCCGCTGCCGCTCGGCCTCCTCCAGCCCGCAGGGTTCCAGCCCGTGCGGGTGGGTGAGCCGGCGGAACCCTCCGCGCCGCTCCAGCCGGCCGCTGACCCGCACCGGGGCGCCCGCGAGGTGGGCCTCGGCGGCCAGCCGGTACGCCGGGTCGGCGAGGCGGACCTTCACCTCGCTGACCTCGGCGCCGCCGAGGACGCGCAGTCGTACGGTGCCGGGGCCGGCCGGGTCGGCGCGCTTGAGCCGCACCACGACGCCGACGACGGTGACGGCGACGGCCGGTTCGATCCGTTCCAGCAGTGCGGCGGCCTCCTCCAGGGCGGGGAGGTCTCCGGGCGAGAACTCCAGGGCGATCCGCCGGTCGCCGAATCCGCCGGGCGTCCCGGCGGCGGCCGACCAGGCGACGGCGAGCCGGCCGGCGGTGGCGCCCCGCACCAGCTCCTCGACGGACTGCACCAGCTCCCGGCTGACCCCGGCCTGGACGGCGTTCTCGAAGGCCTCCGGCCCGCCGCTGACCCGCCGGTAGTCGACGGCGTCGCGCAGTGCCTCCAGGGCCCGGACCAGTGTGGTCACCGCGGCCCGGCCCTCGGGTGCGGGGGTGTACGCGGTGAGCCCGCCGGCGCCGTCCACCACGAGCACGCTTTCGAGGAAGTCCCCGGCCCAGGTGTCGAGCCGGGCGCCGAAGTAGGCGGCCCTGGTCCGTCCGGCCTTGGCGCCGGCGGCGAGCATCGAGCGCGCCGCCCGCCGGAGGCGTTCGGCGTCGTCCCAGGGCACGGTGCCGGCCGGTCCGGGCAGCTCGCGCTGCCACTGGAGCTCGTCACCGGGCACGGCGAGCGCCAGCAGGATCGAGCGGGCGGACGGGCTTCGGGAGTGCGACAGCGCCGTGACGGCTTCGGCGAGCAGCTCGACCGCGTCGTCGAATCCGCCCCCGGCGGGCACCAGCAGGCTGGTGCCCGGGTCGGCGTCGCCCGGTGGCGTCCAGCGCCCGTACCGGGCCGACGGGCCGCCGCGGCGCACCCAGCCGTGCCGGGCGAGCAGTGTGGCGAGCACCACCGGGTCGACGGCGGCCGGGTCGGGAAGTGGCGGGGCACCGTCCCGTGGCCCGTGCGGCAGCGTCATGGTCCTGCTCCTCCCCGCCGGGGCCGGGCCGTCACGGGCTGCCGCCCGCACCGACCCGCGCCATGATGTCGCACAGTGCGCGGTCGTCGAAGACCTTCGCGGTGGGCACCCGGACGTTGGTCCGGCGCTGCCCGGTGACCGGGTGGCCGGCCAGGTTGACCCAGTAGCAGCAGTGCCGCAGCTCCAGTGCGTCCGGTCCGGCCGCCAGCCAGTGGTCGACCCGGCGCGGAAGCAGCATCACGACCAGGATCCGGGGTACCGCGACCCGGGGCCGCGCGAGCTTGCGCAGGTGGTCGTTGTCGAGGGTGAAGCCGAAGGACGGTCCGCGCGGCCGGGGCGCGATCTGCTGGGTGGCCTTGAGCTGGATCTTGATGGTGACCTCGTCGTCGACCTCGTGTGCCCGGGAACCGTGGCTGACGTGCCAGTCGATGCCGTTGTCCGGGAAGGGCTGGGAGAGCGAGCAGCCGGCCGCCGCGGCGACCGCGTGCAGGTAGCCGACCTGCAGGGTCTCCATGCAGGCCGTCACCGCGAGGTTCCCCCGCAGGACGTCCGCGGCCTCCCCGGGCTGCGGCTGTGTCAGCGTCATCGCCCCGTTGCCTCCCCCGGCACCCGGGCCCGTCCGGATTCGGACGGGACACCCGAAGGCAGGGTGCCCGGCGCGGCCCCGGCCAAACGGTTGAACGGGCGTCAGGAGCGGTATCACCCTCCCGGGAACGCAGTCCTGAGGGGCAGTCATGCAGCAGCACTGGTACACCGGCCCGCTCGCCTCCTTCGACACCGAGACGACCGGCGTGGACGTGGAGTCCGACCGGATCGTCTCGGCCGCCCTCGTGGTCCAGCCCGCCCCGGGCGCCCCGGCGCGGACCACCGCCTGGCTGGCGGACCCGGGCGTCCCGATACCCGACGGCGCCCGCGCGGTGCACGGCATCACGGACGAGCGGGTGCGCGCGTTCGGCCGCCCGGCCCGCACGGTGGTGGCGGAGATCGCCCGCGCCCTGGCCGGGCAGGCCCGCGCCGGACTGCCGGTGGTGGTGATGAACGCGCCGTACGACCTGACGCTGCTGGACCGGGAGTTGCGCCGGCACTGGTCGGTGTCGCTCGCGGACGGGCTCGGCCCGACGGGGCTGCTGGTGCTCGACCCGAGGGTGCTGGACAAGCACGTGGACCGCTACCGCAAGGGCCGGCGCACCCTGACCGACCTGTGCGCGCACTACGGGGTGGAGCTGGCCGGGGCCCACGACGCGGCGGCGGACGCGACGGCGGCGCTGGAGCTGGTCCGGGCGATCGGCGCGCGCTACCCGGCGGCGCTGGGCGGGCTGTCGGCGGCGGAGCTGCACCTGCGGCAGGCGGTTTGGCACGCGGCACAGGCGCGGGGGCTGCAGAACTGGTTCGACCGCTCGGGGACGCCGGAGCGGGTGGACCTCTCCTGGCCGCTGCGGCCGGCCCGGTGCGGTTGCGGGCGCCGGCTCCTGCCGGGGCACAGCTGCGAGGTGGCGGCCTAGCGGGCCGTCCGGGACTCGGTTGGTCCGCGAACGCCGCAGGCCCTGACCGGTGTTCCGATCAGGGCCTGCGTGCTGTCCGGTGGGCGATACTGGGATCGAACCAGTGACCCCTTCGGTGTGAACGAAGTGCTCTCCCGCTGAGCTAATCGCCCGGGCAACGAGATGAACAGTAGCACCGTTCGGGGGGTGTCGTACAACTCGGATCCCCGGCGACCACCTGGCCCGTCGGCAGAACTCGCACTCCACATGGAAGATGACTGCGCCTCAGCCCGATTCCGGGGCAACTCCCGGGCAGTTGTTCACCGTATTGCGGAAATACACGTAAGGCCCAGCCGATAATCGGCTGGGCCTTACGTATCACAATGCATTCCGGTGGGCGATACTGGGATCGAACCAGTGACCCCTTCGGTGTGAACGAAGTGCTCTCCCGCTGAGCTAATCGCCCGGGTGCAGGGAAAACATTACCGCATCCCGTGGGGTGCTCCGAACACCCCTCGTTCCGGGCACCCGGCTCCGGACGGCACCCGGCCCGTCCCCCGGACGGGCGCCACCGGTTGCGGCCGTCCGGGGTCAGCTGTCCTTGATCTTCCAGGGCATGACCAGCCCGTACTTCCACAGGTACCAGCCCCCGATCGCGGCGATCACCGCGAGACCGATCACGGTGAGCGTGATGTTGCGCCGCCGCACCCGCGGGTCCATCGCCTTCTGGGCGGCCTCGGCCACCTTGCGGCGGGTCCAGCGAAGGGCCAGCTGGGCCCAGACGAACTCGGTCGCCCAGATGCCCATGCCCAGGAAGATGACCACCCAGCCGGGCCCGGGCAGCGGCAGCATGATCACCCCGGCCACCACCACCGCGAGGCCGGCCAGGAAGACCGCCACCTGCCAGCTCAGGTGCAGCGGCCGGGACCGCCGGATGAAGTGCGGCGCCCGCGAGCCGAGCGGCCTGCCGCCCTCCGCGCCCTCCGGCTCCCCGCCGCCCCCGCCGTCCTGGTCCCGCGCCCCCGTCTCGTCCGGCACGACGGCCTCCCCCGTTCTCGTGTTCCCGCCCGCGTTCCCGCGCGCCTTGTCGCTTCGCACAGTCATGCCAGGAAACTAACCGAGAAGCGGCCCGGTAATGCCCCGACGGGCGTGCCGTGCCGATTCCGCAATGCGCCGTAAGGGGTACGACTCGCCCCCGAATCGGGACAGAGGGGTTTACATCGGTCTTGGAGGTGGGATGGTCCGTTCGCCGACGTGCGATTCCCCGAGCGCACACTGAGCGAAAGGCCATGGCGCTTATGAACACCACGGTCAGCTGCGAGCTGCACCTGCGCCTCATCGTGTCCAGCGAGTCCTCACTGCCCGTCCCCGCGGGCCTGCGCTACGACACCGCCGACCCCTATGCCGTGCACGCCACGTTCCACACCGGCGCCGACGAGACCGTGGAGTGGGTGTTCGCCCGAGATCTCCTTGCGGAGGGGCTGCACCGACCCACGGGCACCGGCGACGTCCGGGTGTGGCCCTCGCGCAGCCACGGGCAAGGGGTGGTCTGCATCGCGCTGAGCTCTCCGGAAGGAGAAGCCCTGCTGGAGGCCCCGGCCCGCGCGCTTGAGTCGTTCCTCAAGCGGACGGACGCCGCCGTGCCCCCCGGCACCGAACACCGTCACTTCGACCTCGACCGGGAGCTGTCCCACATCCTCGCCGAAAGCTGACCCCGTCCGGGAGGCGGTCAAGCCCCGCTGTCCGCGGGGCCGCACCCCCTGCCGTCACCGCAGCCGTCCTACTCGGGGGCACGGCAGCAGACTCAGCCGCGCACGACGCGGTCTCGGGGCCGGTGAAACGGCCCGCTCCCACCCGGAGCGGGCCACCGCACCGCAGGCGCCCGGCACCGGAGCCGGCCATCCGTACGGGTGGCCGGCCTCGCTGCCGGGCGCGCCCGTTTGCCCGGGCGGCCGGGAGCGTCGCGCTCCGGCGCCCTCCCGGGCAGCCCGGTGTGTCCGGCCGGGCACCCGTGCGGCGCCCGTGCGGCACCGCGCCGTCGCACGGAACAACGACCTTCGTACCGTCCTTCGGCAAGAAGCTTCGGCCCCGTGCGGCGGGGCCCGGTAAGGTCTGGGTTGACCGTAGACGCGGGGTGCCGACGGCCCCCTCCGCGCGAGGAGCCCCCATCGTGCTGATCACCCATGACACCGAGTGCGCGCTGAGCATCCTCGTCGAGCTGCTCAACACCGCACCCGAGGTGTGCGGCACCGAGCTGCTTCCCGACGTGGCCGCACTGGACGCCTTCGTGATCCGCCAGGAGATCAGCGAGGTCGACTCGCTGACCGAGAGCGACCTGCACAACGTGCACAACCTGCGCACCCGGCTGCGGGAGGTCTTCGGCACCGAGGGCACGGTGGAGGCGGCCGAGCTCGTCAACGCCCTGGTCGCGGACGCCGGCACCACGCCCCGGCTGACCAACCACGACCACCACGGGTGGCACATCCACTACTTCGCCCCGCACGCGGCCCTGCACGACCACCTCGCGGCCGAGCTGGGCATGGCGCTGGCGTTCATCCTCACCGCGGGCGAGCGGGAGCGGCTGCGGCGGTGCGAGGCACCGGACTGCGCGCGCGTCTTCGTGGACCTCTCGCGCAACCGCTCCCGGCGCTACTGCGACAGCCGCACCTGCGGCAACCGGCTGCACGTCGCCGCCTACCGCGCACGGCAGCGCTCGGCGGAGGCCGTGCCCTCGGCCTGAGGCCGCCGCCGACCGCCCGACCGCCCTCGGACGCCGCGACGGCTCAGATGCCACGGCGGCGGAGGATCTCCTCGATGTCGGCGAAGTCGTCGCCGAGGCCGTCGTCCCGCTTGCCCGCCTTCGGGGGCTTCGCGGGTCGCGCGGGCTTCTGGGCGCCGGCGGGATTCGCCGCTCCGGCCGGCCTCGCCGCTCCGGCCGACGGCTGTGCGGGCGCACCGGCCACCGCGGGCCGCGCCGGGGCCGGTCCAGCGGCCTGCGGGCGGGACTCCCCCGCACCCACGGCGCTGCGCCGGCCCGCCCAGCGGGTGCCGACCAGCAGACCGGCCGAGACCGCGAGCAGCGCGATGCCCGTCCAGACCCGCGGGTCGAAGACCAGCCCGGTCGCCCAGTCGGCCAGTTTGCTGCCGATCGTCCGCGCCACCGGGAACAGCCCGCTCAGGTAGAGCCCGGCCGGCAGCAGCGCCACAGCGAACCAGCGGGTCGCGGACAGGAAGCGCCGGCGGTAGGCGCGCAGGCCCGCCACGGCCACCCCGCCGGCGGTCAGCACGAAGGCGGCCGCCGCCGTCAGCACGGCCGCACCCCGCTCGTGCCGTCCGCCCTCTTCACCCTGGTCGTTCCGGTCATCGGACCTCCCGTCGCTCGGGCCGGCGCCCCGGCGCACCACCGGGACGGGGGCGGGGCCCACTAGTGGAACACTGGGGACATGATCGAAGGTTCCCTCCCCCGCCTCGAGTTCTGGTGCGAGCTCCAGTGCCCGGACTGCCGCACCGCCCTGGACGACGTACGGGCGCTGCGCGCCGCGTACGGCGACGCGCTCGCCATCGAGCTTCGGCACTTCCCCCTGGAGAAGCACAAGCACGCGTACGCCGCGGCGCAGGCCTCCGAGGAGGCGTTCGCCCAGGGGCTGGGGTGGCCGTACGTCGAGGCGTTGCTGGCCCGGGTCGAGGAGCTCGACGCGCGCGGCGAGGAGCTGCTGCTGGAGGTGGCCCGCGAGGTCGGGCTGGATGCCGAGGAGGTCGACACCGCCCTGGTCGACGGCCGGCACACGCTGATCGTGGATGCCGACCAGGCCGAGGGCAAGGCGATCGGGGTGACCGGTACGCCGACGTACGTGATCGCCGGGCAGCGGCTGGACGGCGGGCAGAGCCAGGACGGTCTGCGGGACCGGATCACCGCCCTCATCGAGGCGTCGAAGGCCTCCTGACCGGTCGTCAACCCTCCTGTCAGAGAAGCGGTTTGCCGTACACCCTGTTGGTGATCCGGTAGCCGAGCGACTCGTACAGGCGGATCGCCACCCGGTTGCTGCTGAAGACGTTCAGCCCCAGGTCGTGCACGCCCGCGGCCAGGCACTCGCGCTCGGCGAGCAGCATCAGCGAGCGGCCGTGACCCCGCCCCCGGTGGGCCTCGGCGACCTCCACCACCATCACCCAGGCCAACGGCCCGCCGTCGGGCAGGTCACGGACCCGCAGGGCCAGCCAGAGCGCGCCCAGCGGGTCCGGACCGTCCCCGTAGAGACGGCGCAGGGCCACCCCGGGGGTGTCGGCGCCCTGTGGCAGCAGGTGCACGTGATCGGCGTCCGACTTGGCGCGCGCCTGCTCCTCGTTGAGGCCGGAGGAGAGCAGGTCGCTGATGTAGCCCTCCTTCGCCTCGTCGAGCCAGCCGGGGAACTCCTCGGGACCGATCCGGCGCGCCACGACGCCCGCCGGCAGCTCGGGCGCGACGGTCAGCCGCTTGGCCATGTTCCGCATCCGCTCGCTGTAGCCGAGGGTCGCGGCGAGGCCGCGGGCGGGCTGCGCCGACTCCGGGATGTCGGCGTCCACCCGGGAGCAGCCCAGGCCGCGCAGCACCTCCTCGGCGGCCAGGGCGCCGAACGTCCCGCGCCCCCGGCCGCGCCCCTCGTAGACCTCCAACTCCGACAGCTCACCCCAGAGTTGGGTACCACGCGGGACGGTCGTGGTGCGCAGGGCGCCGACCGGGCGGCCGTTGGCGCAGATCTGCCAGCGTCTGGTGCGGCCGCCGGCCGCGGTGGGTGATTCCGGCCCCTCGGGGCGCAGCGTGGTGGTCATGTCGGGGTCCCTTCCCCTCCGTGCGGGTGTTCTATCCGCCGCGGGAGGTCTCGGGGTCCGTCGCTTCGCCGGGGCCGCGCGCGGAGGGGTTGCGGGCCGCGGCCGGTGTGCGCCGGGCCCGCACCTGCGCGCGCCGGGCCCGGACGGTCGTCCGTGCACGGGCGGAGTGCGGGCCGGGGCGGGGTGCGGGCCCGGGCGGGGTGCGGGCCTCGCCGGGTTACGGGTCGAGGTCGTCGCCGCTGCGCTCGGTGAAGACGGCCATGGCCTTGGCGGTGACCGGCCCGGGGCCGGGGAGTTCACGGTCGTCGACGCGGGTGACGGCCTGGACGTCGCGCAGGGTGGAGGTCAGGAAGATCTCGTCCGCCTCCTGGAGCACGTCGAACGGCAGATCGGCCTCCTCGGCGTCGCACCACTCGACGACGAGCCGGCGGGTGATGCCGGCCAGGCAGCCGGAGGCGAGGGTGGGCGTGAGCAGCCGTCCGCCGAGGACGACGAACACGTTGGAGCCGGTGCCCTCGCAGAGACGTCCGGCGGTGTTGGCGAGCAGCGCCTCGGAGGCGCGGGCGCGGTGCGCGGCGGCGAGCGCGACGACGTTCTCGGCGTACGACGTGGTCTTGAGGCCTGCGACGGCACTGTGCTCGTTGCGGCGCCACGGGACGGTCGCGACCGCGGTGCTGTCGGGGCGGTGGGCGGCGGCACCGAGGGAGACGACCAGGGTCGGGGTGTCGTTGCCGCGCTCCGAGCCGAGCGGGGAGGCGCCGCCGGTGTAGGTGAGGCGCAGGCGGCCGAGCGGCATCGGGTTGGCGGCGAGGACCTGGGCGCAGGCCTCGCGGACCACGTCGTGGTCGGGGTCGGGCAGTCCGAGGCCGCGGGCGGAACGGGTGAGCCGGTCGAGGTGGCGGGTGAGGGCGAAGACCCGGCCGTCGACGGCCTTCAGGGTCTCGAAGACCCCGTCCCCGGTGGTGAGTCCGTGGTCGAGGACGGAGACGGCGGCGTCCGCGGAGTCGACAAGTGAGCCGTTGACCCAGCTCGTGGTCGGGTGCTGCATCGAGGGCTGCTCCTCAAGGCGGTGGTGCGGTGGGGTGTGCCGGACCGATGGCAGGCCCGGGTGTTCGTCCGGTGTTCGTCCCGGTTCGGGCGGGCTTCTCGCCTTCAGCCGGTCTCGGTGCCCGACGCTATCGCGACCAGGCGGGCGGCCTTCAGTTCGGTTTCCGCCCACTCGCGCTCGGGGTCCGAGCCCCAGGTGATGCCGGCGCCCGTGCCGAAGCGCAGCAGGGGCGCCCCGGGGTCCGTCCGGTCGAGCCAGAACGTGCGTATGCCGACGGCGAGTTCGCCCTCACCGCGGTCGGCGTCGACCCAGCCGACGGCGCCGCAGTAGGGGCCGCGGGGGGCGGTTTCCAGGGCCTCGATGATCCGCAGGGCGCTGGACTTGGGGGCGCCGGTGACCGAGCCGGGAGGGAAGGTCGCCTCCAGGAGCCCGGGCCAGCCGGCGTCCGCGCGCAGGGTGCCCTGGACCGTGGAGACCAGGTGCACCAGCCCCGGGTGCTTCTCGACGGCGCAGAGGTCGGGCACGGTGACCGTGCCGGTCTCGCAGACCCGCCCGAGGTCGTTGCGGACCAGGTCGACGATCATCACGTTCTCGGCGTGGTCCTTCTCCAGGAGGTCCGCCTCGGTGCGGCCGGTGCCCTTGATCGGACCGGAGGAGACGGTGCGGCCGTCGCGGCGCAGGTAGAGCTCCGGGGAGGCGGTGGCGATCTCGACGCCGCTCCCGGGCAGCCGGATCGTCCCGGCGTAGGGCGCCGGGTTGCCGTGGGCGAGCAGTCCGGTGAGCGCGTCCACGTCGGTCCGGGACGGGTCCGGCAGCGGCGCGGTGAGCACCCGGCAGAGGTTGGCCTGGTAGACCTCGCCGGCCGCGATGTGCTCGCGGATACGGCGGACGCCCGCGGTGTAGGCGTCGCGGTCGAGGGAGCTGTGCCAGCCGTCGGCGGCCGGTCCCAGCCAGCCCGCTCCGGACGGGGGCGCGGGCGCGGGGCGGAGGTCGTCGAAGCGGGCGCAGGTGAGCCGGCCCTCGAAGTCGTAGGCGACGGCCCAGAAGCCGGAGGAGTCGAGCGCGGCCGGGTCCGAGGTGACGTCGCGCAGCCCGGTGGCGAGGCGGCCGCCGAAGCGGGCGAGCGGGCTGTAGGGGTCGGGGTGGCCGGACACGGTTCTCCTGCACGGGGTGGCTGGGCTGCGGTGCCTGAAGTGTAGGTCGGGGGTTCGGATGGGGCCTGGGGTGAGGGTGGGATGCAGGGTGTGAGCGAAGTGCGGGTGCGAGTGAGGTGCGGGGTGCGGGGTGCGGGTGAGGCGGCTCGGCGGCGGGCGGCTCGGTGGCCCTCGGTGTCCGGCGGCGCGGGGGCGGGCCGGCGCCCTCAGCGGCGCGGGGGCCGCGCCCGGTCGCGCGGCGGGGGCGCGAGCAGCTGCGGGCGTCGCGCGGGTGTGCGCCGGGTGGCCTGCGGATGATCGTCCGGGAGCGCCGCCGGTGGGAGCCGACGACCCTGCGGAACGGCCCGTCGAACGGCCCGCCGAACGGCGCTCGGCGGGCGCCCCCTCGGCACGCTGCGGGAACGGATTTTTAGCTGGCCCAGGAATCCGCTAGAGTTCAACACGTCGCCAGGGAGCGCAGCCGAAGAAAAGCGGTGAAGATCCCGGGAGACAGGCGGACGTGGCTCAGTTGGTAGAGCATCACCTTGCCAAGGTGAGGGTCGCGAGTTCGAATCTCGTCGTCCGCTCGATGGAGAACAGTGTAAGATCGTTCTTCGTGTGTTGCCTGGTGGAGTGGCCGAGAGGCGAGGCAACGGCCTGCAAAGCCGTCTACACGGGTTCAAATCCCGTCTCCACCTCCAAGAGGATCATCCGGTTCTACCGGAAGACCTCCCCGCGCGATTAGCTCAGCGGGAGAGCACTACCTTGACACGGTAGGGGTCACTGGTTCAATCCCAGTATCGCGCACGTCGGGCCCTTCGGGGTCTGCTGCAAGACCGCCACACCAGGCGCGATTAGCTCAGCGGGAGAGCACTACCTTGACACGGTAGGGGTCACTGGTTCAATCCCAGTATCGCGCACAGTACCGGCCGGGGCCGTGATCCGTAAGGGTCACGGCCCCGGCCGTTTTGCGCTGCGCGGGCACGGTGCCGGGGCCGGTGTGGTGCTGTCGGTGCGTGGGGGCATGGGGCATGGGGCGTGGGTGCGCCGGTGCGGGGCTGTGGTCGGGGGCGGCGGCGCGGGACGCCGGGTCGAGCCGCGGGAAGAAGGCCGGAGAAGAAGAAGAGCCGCGTACGGTCGCCCTCACCGACGTCCGTACGCGGCATCTCCGCCTGCCGGGGTGCTCCTGCGCACCGCTCTCGCCCGTCCGCGTGTCATCACGGGCGCGGGCCTTCCCCGGCGGCACTGGCTCCCCGTCCCCAGGGGATCAGTGCCCGTTCATTGGCCGGCTCTGACAGCCGGTCGTCAGCGGGTGATCAGGTCGGCGACGGCCTGGGCCTGGCTCGCCATCTGCTCCCACCCGCCGAAGAGCATCACCAGCAGCACGGCACAGGGCAGTGCCATGGCGAGCGCAACCGCGGGGTGTCTGGTCGGCTCCGCGGACTGGCGCTGGGTGAAGGCCGGCCGACGGCGGCGGGGGGATCCCGTGACCTGCGTTGCCATGCCCCTGCTCCTGGTTCGTGTGCTGCCCGTGCCTGCCGGACCGGTCGTGCGGCCGGGTCGGAGTGGACGCGGTGGACGGCTACCTCGGGGGACGAGCTCCCGTCCACCGCTGAGGACAACGCTATGGCGCGAGGGGGTGGCCGGACGTCATGCCCTCGTACTGTTCTGCGGGCATCCCGGAGGATGACGCTCCGACTCAGGGACTACTACCGGAGGGGGAGACGGTCTCGACCGCACCCCCGGGGGAACCCTGAGAGGCGACCCCGAGAATCGTTTCGGCACCCCCGTGACCTGCTGGGCAAGGCAAGATCCGACAATCGCACGGAGGGTTGAGGTGTTGCGTATCAGCACACCGCAGCGGGCAGTCCGTAAGCTGTGCCAGACAGGAACTGACGATGCCCCAACCGACGGGGCCTCACCCACGGGCTGACGGGGAACGAAGATGGCGATGATGCGGCTGAGGCGTGAGGACCCCCGCATCGTCGGGCCGTACCGCCTGCACCGGCGACTGGGGGCCGGCGGCATGGGGGTCGTCTACCTCGGCTCCGACCGCCGCGGGCAGCGGGTCGCGCTCAAGCTGATCCGTGCCGAGCTCGCCGAGGACGTGGAGTTCCGCACCCGCTTCGCCCGCGAGATCGCCGCCGCCTCCCGGATCCGGGGCGGCTGCACGGCGCGCGTGGTGGGCTCCGACATCGAGGCCGACCGCCCGTGGCTGGCCACCGCGTACGTCCCCGGCCCGTCGCTGTACAAGCGGGTCGGTGACGATGGCCCGCTGAGCTGGCCGGAGGCCGCCAGGGTCGGGGCCGCGCTCGCCGACGGGCTGGTCAAGGTGCACGAGGCCGGCGTCGTCCACCGGGACCTCAAGCCGTCCAACATCCTGCTCTCGCCGCGCGGGCCGCGGATCATCGACTTCGGCATCGCCTGGTCGCGCGGCGCGAGCACGCTCACCCACGTCGGCACGGCGGTCGGCTCCCCCGGCTTCCTGGCTCCCGAGCAGGTGCGCGGCGCCGCGGTGACCCCCGCGACGGACGTCTTCGCGTTCGGTGCCACGCTCGCGTACGCACTCACCGGGGACACCCCGTTCGGCTCGGGGGCCTCCTCCGAGGTCATGCTCTACCGGGTCGTGCACGAGGAGCCCGACCTGTCGGCCGTACCGCCGCCGCTGGCCCCGCTGATCGGGGCCTGCCTGGCGAAGGAGCCCGCCGAGCGGCCCGGCGCGGCCGCACTGCACGAGCGGCTGAGCGAGCTGGCGGCCCGAGGCACGGCGTCGCCCGACGGCGCGGGCCCGGACCGGCCGGCGCGCGCCCCGGGCGGTCGGCCCCCCGGGGCGGCGCCCGGCCGTCCCGGCGTCCCCGGTCGTGGCGCGGCCGCGGCACCGGTGCCACAGGCCGGC
>NZ_JBHJUK010000050.1:0-55784 GCF_042266225.1 Kitasatospora sp. NPDC056181 | reverse complement strand
CCCCGGCGCCCCGGGGGCGGGGGGGGGGGGGGGGGTGGGCTGGGGGGGGGGCGGTGGTTTGCTCTACCACCCCCCGCAGGGGCCGGGCGGCTCGGCGGGGTCCCGCCCCGGCCCCCCCGGCGTACGGGACGACCGCGGGGCGCCAGGTGCGGGCGGACGTTCTGGGCAGCGGCCGGGGCCTGGCCGCTGGTGGCCGTCGTTCCGCGGACGGCGAGGGCGGCGAGGGCGGCGAGGGCGGCGAGGGTGACGGGGGCGGGGGCGGTGGCGATGACGGAGGCCGAGGCCAGGGCGGCGACGGTGGAAGTCGCGAGACCGCGACGGACTTCATGGAGTGTGACTTCGCGCGGGGGTCTTGAACCGCCGGCCCCGGCCGCCAAGGCGGTGATACCGGTGCAGACCGGGCCCGGAGCGCGGGCGGGCGGGGATGTGGCACCGTAGCGGGGGCGCCCGGTGGTCGGCGCGCCGCCGTACGGAACGCACCGAAGGGCTTGATTCACGCATGGGCTCGCACGCCACCCTCACCGTCGCCACCCCCGAGCGGATGGGCCGGCTCGGCCGCGAGCTGGCCGCGCTGCTGCGGCCCGGGGACCTCGTCCTGCTCTCCGGCGAGCTGGGTGCGGGGAAGACCACGCTGACCAGGGGTCTGGGGGAGGGGCTCCAGGTGCGCGGGGCGGTCACGTCGCCGACCTTCGTGATCGCGCGGGTGCACCCGTCGCTGGTCGGCGGCCCGTCGCTGGTGCACGTGGACGCGTACCGGCTGGGCGGGGACCTCGACGAGATGGAGGACCTCGACCTGGACGTCTCGCTGCCGGAGTCGGTGGTGGTGGTCGAGTGGGGCGAGGGCAAGGTCGAGCGGCTGTCCGAGGACCGGCTGGAGGTCCGGATCGAGCGCACCCTCGGTGGCGCGGCGGACGAGGACGACGCGGACGAGGACGACCTGCACGACGACGACCTGGACCCGCGCCGGGTGGTGCTGACCGGGATCGGACCGCGTTGGGCCGGGGTGGAGCTGGCGAAGCTCGCCTGAGCCCGCGCCCGACCCGTCCGGCTCCGCCCGACCCGTCCGGCTCCGCCCGACCCGCCCGGCTCCGCCCGACCCGGCGGGCCCTCGCTTCTGCCCCCCGTCCCCCCGTCGCCGCCCCCGTCCCTCCTCGCCGCGCCCGGCCCCGTCGCCGACGGTTGCCGACAGGCTGTCGGCAAAGTGTTGCGGGCGGGGGACCGGGCGTGATGGGATAGGTGCTGCGGTTAGGTCTGCCTAACTAGGGAGGCGCCATGTCGAGCACCACCCCCGCCCCGGAGCGCGCGCCGCGCGGCACCGGGGCCGGAGAGCCCGCCCGCAGTGTCCAGGGCGCGCCGATGCGAGCCCTGCTGGCCGCGTGTGCGGCTGCGGAGGCGGTCTCCACCCCGCCGGAGCGCCGCGAGGGCGCCAGGGCGGCAGGGGTGCCGGACGAGCCTGCCGGGCCGGCGGCCCGAACCCCGCGCGCGGCCTGAAGCCGCCGCCTGCGCCCATCCCGCCTGCGTCCCTCCTACCTGCGCCCCTTCCGTGGGTGCCCCGCGGGGCACCCCGCAGGGCGCCGGGCGGGTCAGGCGATCACGACCACCTTGGTGCCGTTCGGCGCGAAGTCCCAGAGCAGCTGGCTGTCGGGACGGCTGCTGCGGATGCCACCGGTCTTGGTCTTCGGGTCGGCGGTCGGCGTGGCGCCGTCCACGGCCGCGCTGAAGCCGAACACCACGCCGTTCTGCTGGGCGAAGCGCACCACGTGCTCGATCTGGCGGCCGTCGGTGCCGGTGCTGGTGGGGGTCCGGCTGTAGACCGGGTAGCTGCCGGGGACCGGCTCCACCGAGCCCGGCGTGACCGCGAACTCGGCCACCACCTGCGGGTTCTTCTTGGGGTCGACCAGCCAGACGTGGTGACTGCCGACCGAGTAGACGACCCGCAGGCCGGTGCCCGAGACGGTGGGCAGCGCGGGCGAGGTCGGGGTGGCCGAGGCGGTGGGGGTGGCCGAGGCGGCCGGTCCGTTCGACGACGCGGACGCGGTGGTGCTGGGGCGGGCGCCGCCCGCGCGGTCCTGCGCGCCGTTGGCCTGGAAGGCCAGCAGGCTCACCACCGCGAGGGCCCCCAGGGTCAACCCCGTGACCACCACTCCAGGACCCATCTTCGCCACGTGTGCTCCCACCGCCGTCCCAAAACCCGTCGGCCCCATCGTGCCAGGTCCGTCCGCCGGGACCCGCACCCCGTAGGACGTGTGTTCCGGATCCGGACACCTTCTCGATCGGGCGGGGCGGAACCGGGAACGTAGACGGAGCAGGGCAGGTCGGAAACCCGGGCCGGAAGCCAAGGCGGAACCGGGAACGTAGGCGGGGCAGGGCAGGTCGGAAACCGGGCCGGAAACCGGGCCGGAAACCGGGGCCGGGAGCCGGACGGCACTCGGGCGGGACCCTGCCGGGACCCGGACGGCACCCGGGCCGTGGCGGGCGGGGCAAGACCGGCGGCCGTCCCCCGCCCCGGCCGGTCTAACCTTGACCCGTGCTGCTGCTCGCGTTCGACACCGCTACCCCCGCCGTCACCGCCGCCGTCCACGACGGCACGGCGGTCCTCGCCGAGACCGACCAGGTCGACGCCAGGCGTCACGGTGAACTCCTCCTGCCCGCCATCGACCGGGTGCTCCGGACGGCAGGCGTCGACAAGCACCGGCTGACCGGCATCGCGGTGGGCGTCGGCCCGGGCCCGTACACCGGGCTGCGGGTCGGCCTGGTCACCGCCGCCGCGCTCGGCCACGCGCTCGGCATCCCGGTGCACGGCGTCTGCACCCTGGACGCGATCGCCCACCAGGCCCGCGCCGAGGGCCTGGCCGGCGAGCCGTTCACGGTGGCCACCGACGCGCGCCGCAAGGAGGTCTACTGGGCCTCGTACGACGCCGACGGCCGCCGCACCGAGGGCCCCGCGGTGGACCGCCCGGCCGAGCTGACGCCGCATCCGCGCGCGGTCGGCGCCGGCGCCCTGCTCTACCCGGACGCCTTCCCGGGCGCGCACGGGCCCGAGCACGTCTCGGCCGGCGCGCTGGCCGGCTTCGCCGCCGCCGAGCTGGCCGCGGGCCGAGAGCTGCTGCCCAACGTGCCGCTCTACCTGCGCCGCCCGGACGCCCAGGTCCCGGCCGGCTACAAGGCGGTGCTCCCGGCGTGACCGGTCCGAGCAGCGCGACCCGCCCCGCCGGCGCGGCCGCCACCGCCACCCTGCGCCCGATGCGCTGGTGGGACATCGCCCCGGTGATGGAGCTGGAACTGGAGCTCTTCCCGGAGGACGCCTGGTCCACCGGGATGTACTGGTCCGAGCTGGCCGAGGCCCACCCCGGTGGCACCCGCCACTACACCGTCGCCACCACCGCCGACGGCGCGATCGTCGGCTACGCCGGGCTGATGGTGGTGGCCGGCGAGGGCGACGTGCAGACCATCGCCGTCGACCACCGCCACCAGGGCACCGGCCTCGGCGCGGCACTGCTGGCCGACCTCGTCCGGGAGGCCGCCCGGCGCGGCTGCACGGAACTGCTGCTGGAGGTGCGGGTCGACAATCCGCGCGCCCAGCGGCTGTACGAGCGGTTCGGCTTCGAGCCGGTCGGCATCCGTCGCGGTTACTACCAGCCGGCCAACGTCGACGCGCTGGTCATGTGCCTCCACCACCCAAGCACCGAACCGAAGGACCTGAAGGAAACCCGCCATGGCTGACGAACCGCTCGTCCTCGGCATCGAGACCTCCTGCGACGAGACCGGTGTCGGCATCGTGCGCGGCACCACGCTGCTCGCCGACGCGGTCGCCTCCAGCGTCAACGACCACGCCCGGTTCGGCGGTGTGGTGCCCGAGATCGCCAGCCGCGCGCACCTGGAGGCGATGGTCCCGACCATCCAGCGCGCCCTGGACACCGCCGGCGTCAAGGCGAGCGACCTGGACGGCATCGCCGTCACCGCCGGCCCCGGCCTGGCCGGCGCGCTGCTGGTCGGCGTCAGCGCCGCCAAGGCCTACGCCTGGGCGCTGGACAAGCCGCTGTACGGGGTCAACCACCTCGCCTCGCACATCTGCGTGGACCAGCTGGAGCACGGCCGGCTGCCCTCGCCCACGATGGCCCTGCTGGTCTCCGGCGGCCACTCCTCGCTGCTGCTCAGCGAGGACATCACCAGCGACGTCCGCCCGCTCGGCGCGACCATCGACGACGCGGCCGGCGAGGCCTTCGACAAGGTGGCCCGGGTGCTCGGCCTGGGCTTCCCCGGCGGCCCGGTGGTCGACCGCACCGCCCGCGAGGGCGACCCGAAGGCGATCGCCTTCCCGCGCGGCCTGAGCGGCCCGAAGGACCCGGAGTACGACTTCTCGTTCTCCGGCCTGAAGACCGCCGTCGCCCGCTGGGTGGAGGCCAGGCGCCGGGCCGGTGAGGAGGTGCCCGTCGCGGACGTGGCGGCGTCCTTCCAGGAGGCGGTCACCGACGTGCTGACCCGCAAGGCGGTCAAGGCCTGCCGGGAGAACGGCGTCGACCACCTGATGATCGGTGGCGGGGTGGCGGCCAACTCTCGGCTGCGCGAGATGGCCCAGCAGCGCTGCGACAAGGCCGGTATCCGGCTGCGGGTGCCGCGTCCGGGCCTGTGCACCGACAACGGTGCGATGGTCGCCGCGCTCGGCGCCGAGATGGTCTGGCGCGACCGCGCGCCGTCCTCCTTCGACCTCTCGGCCGACTCCTCGCTGCCCGTCACCGAGGTCCACGTCCCCCACACCGACTTCCACGGCCAGGCCTACCAGGCGCTGGGCGGGGAGAAGTGACCACCACCGCCGCCATGTGGGAGGCCCGGGCCGCCGACGGGCGCGGCGCGGAGCTGGCCGAGTGGGTGCGGGAGACCGCGCTGCCCGCGCTGCGCGGCTCGGCCGGCCTGGTCCGCACCGAGCTGTTCGGTGCGCCGGGCGACCGCGTACTGCTCGTCACCTGGTGGACGGGGGAGCCGGTGCCGGTGGCAGAGCCGCCCGCCGGGCTGGTCGGCCGCCCGGTGCACCGCTGGTCCTTCGTCAGCCAGCATGTGGAGTAGCCGCTCGTAAGCCTGTCCGGGAACCGAACACCCGGCCGCTACCGTGCACATAGCTGAGAGACGGCTGGACGGGACCGGGGAGCGCGGCGCGGTGAAGAGGTACGGGCGGGGCAGGGCGAGGACGTACGCGGTGGGGGCGCTGGCCCTGCTGGCCGCCGCCACGGGATGCGGCAGCGGCGGCAGCGGCGGGTCCGGCAAGGCGGCCATGGTCGCCACCACGCCCGCCGCGGCGCAGTCCTCCGGCGCCGCCTCCGGGACGCCCGCCGGCCGGACCCCGGGCGCCACCACGCCCGCCGCGGCGCCGGCCGCCGGGGACGCCGCGGCCTGGGCGAAGTGGAACCTCAAGCCGCTGCCGCCCGCCCCCGCGCCGCCCGCCGACAAGCCGGTGAAGCTCCAACGGACGGGCCCGGTACCGGTGTTCAGCGACGTGAAGACCGCCGACAAGGTCGTCTTCGTCACCATCGACGACGGCGCCGAGAAGGACCCGAAGTTCGTCGAGATGCTGACCGACCTCAAGGTGCCGGTCTCGATGTTCCTGACCCGCGACATCGTCAAGGACAACTACGGCTACTTCAAGCCGCTCCAGGCGCTCGGCAACCACGTCCAGAACCACACCGTGGACCACCCGGTGATGAGCAAGATCCCGGCGGAGAAGCAGAAGTCCGAGATCTGTGACGCCCAGTCCGCGCTCACCCAGCAGTACGGCACCGCGCCGCTGCTGTTCCGCCCGCCGTTCGGGGACGGCGCCAACACGCCGACCCTGAACACCTCCGTGCAGCAGTGCGGCCCGCGGGCCATCGTGCTCTGGCGCGAGTCGATGCAGATCCACGACATGCAGTACCAGGCGGCGGACCAGAAGCTGAAGTCCGGCGACATCATCCTGGCGCACTTCCGCGGCCCGAAGGAGCTCAAGGGCGCGACGATGACGCAGATGTTCGGCGAGCTCCTGGCCCGGATCCAGGAGCAGGGCTTCGCAGTGGCCCGGCTGGAGGACTACATCCAGGCCCCGACCGCCTAGGCTCCCGACCTCCCAGGCCCCCGTCCGCCTGGGTCTCCGACCGCCTACGGCGCCTGGACCGGCCGGCCGAGCATCATCAGCGGGCCGTGGTCGGTGCGGCTGAGGATCACCGTGACGGAGTTCGGGCCGCTCGGCTTCAGCTGGCGGCGCAGCTCCTCCGGGGTGATCGCCATCCCGCGCTTCTTGATCACCACCGTGCCGACCCCCCGCTCGCGCAGCAGCGCCTTCAGCTTCTTGATGTGGAACGGCAGCACGTCGGTGAGCTCGAAGGCGTGCGCGTACGGGGTGGCGACCAGCTCGTCCGAGGTGACGTAGGCGATCTTCGGGTCGATCAGCCGGCCCTTCACCTGCCCGGCCACCTCGGCGACCAGGTGGGCGCGGATCACCGCACCGTCCGGCTCGTACAGGTAGCGGCCGACCGGGCCGGCCGGCGGGTCGGGCAGGTCGCCGCCGACGAGTGAGGCGCCCTGCGGCAGCAGGGTGGCGCGGTGCGGGCGCCGGGCCCCGGTGCCGAACCAGAGCACCGCCTCCTTGACGTCGCCGTGGTCGGAGACCCACTCGGCCTCGGCGTCCGCCGGGACGGCCTCGTGCGGGATGCCGGGGGCCACCTTCAGCGCGCCGACCCGGGTGCGCCGGCCCGCCTCGACCGCCCAGGAGAGCGGCGGGGCGTACGCCTCGGGGTCGAACACCCGGCCGCGCGCGGTGCGGCGGGCAGGGTCGGTGAAGACCGCGTCGAAGCCGGTGACGTCGACGTCGGCGACGTCCGCGCAGCGCACCTCGACCAGGTCGGACAGGCCCAGTGCGGCGGCGTTGGCGGCGGTGGCGGCACAGGCCGCCGGGTCCCGGTCGACCGCGAGCACCTCGATCCCGGCCCGGGCCAGCGCGAGCACGTCCCCGCCGATCCCGCAGCAGAGGTCGGCGAGCCGGCGCACGCCCAGCCCGGCGAAGCGCTGCGCCCGCCACTCGGCGACGCTGCGCCGGGTGGACTGCTCGACCCCGTTGGGCGTGAAGTACATCAGGTCGGCGTCCTCGCCGAACTTGGCCCGCGCCCGCTGCCGCAGCCGGGCCTGGCCGAACGCCGCCGACACCAGCTCCGCGGGGTGCTCCCGCCGCAGCCGGGTGGCCAGCGCCAGCTCCTCCTCGGGGGCGAACTCGCGCAGTTCGGCGAGCAGGGCCTGGCCCTGGGGGGTCAGCAGGGGCTGCAGGTTCTCGGTCTCCACAGGGCCATTCTCGCCGGTCACAGACCGGGCAGGCCCAGGCAGAGCCAGAGCGTGGGCAGGAAGGGTGCCAGGACGGCGGCGACCGGCAGGAGCTCGTACCCGGCCCGCCGGCTGCGGAGCATCACCGGCAGCGGGACGGCGACGCAGGCGGCCGCCGCGGTGAACAGGCCCACGGTGAGGACGACGTCGTGTCCGCCGTGCACGGCCGCGGCGACGGCGAGCGTCAGCAGGAGGACCCCGACCGGGACGGCCGCGAGGAGCAGGAGGGCCACGAGCGCGAGCAGGGCGTCCCGCGGCCGGGACGGTCCGATGCGGACCGGGGTGTTGGCCATGGCGCAAGTCTGGCCCGGGGAGGTCCGTCGCACATGAGTACGGATACTCATCGCGCCGCCCGAAACGCACGGGCGCGCCGTTGGCACTCTGGTTGACTGAGTGCTAACCGCGGCCTATGGTCGTCCTTGGCACTCTCCACCAGGAGAGTGCTAACGCGAAGAAGCGTGTCTGACCCCCGCGACGGCAGATCCGCAGGTTCGCCACTACCCGTTAGACAACCCCGTAATCTCCGAAGGGGAGCTCGGACGTGACCACCAGCAGCAAGGTTGCCATCAAGCCGCTCGAGGACCGCATCGTGGTCCAGCCGCTCGACGCCGAGACCACCACGGCCTCCGGCCTGGTTATCCCGGACACCGCCAAGGAGAAGCCCCAGGAGGGCGTCGTCCTGGCCGTCGGCCCGGGCCGCTTCGAGGACGGCCAGCGTCTGCCGCTCGACGTCGCCGTCGGTGACATCGTCCTGTACTCGAAGTACGGCGGCACCGAGGTGAAGTACCAGGGCGAGGAGTACCTCGTCCTCTCGGCGCGCGACGTTCTCGCCATCATCGAGAAGTAAGCAGCACCGAGAAGTATCAGTCGTTCCAGCCCGCCCCGGATCCGTGTCCCAGTGACAGGGGCCCGGGGCGTGGTTGTTGGTTCACGTAGTCCGGCGGCCGGCGTGCCGTCCGCAGCCCCGAGGGAATAGGGAACATGGCGAAGATCCTGCAGTTCGACGAGGACGCCCGCCGCTCGCTGGAGCGCGGTGTCAACAAGCTGGCCGACACCGTCAAGGTGACCATCGGCCCCAAGGGCCGCAACGTCGTCATCGACAAGAAGTTCGGCGCGCCGACCATCACCAACGACGGTGTCACCATCGCGCGTGAGGTCGAGCTGGACGACCCGTACGAGAACCTTGGCGCGCAGCTCGTCAAGGAGGTCGCCACCAAGACCAACGACGTCGCGGGTGACGGCACCACCACCGCCACCGTGCTGGCCCAGGCCCTGGTCAACGAGGGTCTGCGCAACGTCGCCGCCGGCGCCGGCCCGGCCGCCCTGAAGAAGGGCATCGACAAGGCCGTCGCCGCGGTCTCCGAGCACCTGCTGTCCATCGCCCGCGAGATCGAGGGCAAGGACGACGTCGCCGCCGTCGCGTCCCTCTCCGCGCAGGACACCCAGGTCGGCGAGCTGATCGCCGAGGCGATCGACAAGGTCGGCAAGGACGGTGTCATCACCGTCGAGGAGTCCAACACCTTCGGCGTGGAGCTGGACTTCACCGAGGGCATGCAGTTCGACAAGGGCTACCTCTCGCCGTACTTCGTCACCGACGCCGAGCGTCAGGAGGCGGTCCTGGAGGACCCGTACATCCTGATCAACCAGGGCAAGATCTCCTCCATCCAGGAGCTGCTGCCGCTGCTGGAGAAGATCCTGCAGGGCGGTGCCTCGAAGCCGCTGCTGATCATCGCCGAGGACGTCGACGGCGAGGCGCTGTCCACCCTCGTGGTGAACAAGATCCGCGGCACCTTCAACGCGGTCGCCGTCAAGGCCCCGGGCTTCGGTGACCGCCGCAAGGCGATCCTCGGCGACCTGGCCACCCTGACCGGTGCCACCGTCATCTCCGAGGAGGTCGGCCTCAAGCTCGACCAGGCCGGTCTGGACGTGCTGGGCACCGCCCGCCGCGTGACGATCACCAAGGACGAGACCACCGTCGTCGACGGTGCCGGTGACGCCGAGGCCGTGGCCGGCCGTGTCGCCCAGATCAAGGGCGAGATCGCCAACACGGACTCCGACTGGGACCGCGAGAAGCTGCAGGAGCGCCTGGCCAAGCTGGCCGGCGGCGTCTGCGTCATCAAGGTCGGCGCCGCCACCGAGGTGGAGCTGAAGGAGCGCAAGCACCGCCTGGAGGACGCCATCTCGGCGACCCGTGCCGCGGTCGAGGAGGGCATCGTCGCCGGTGGTGGCGCCTCCCTCGTCCACGCCGCCAAGGTGCTGGAGGGCGGCCTGGGCCTGTCGGGTGACGAGGCGACCGGTGTCGCGGTCGTCCGCAAGGCGCTGGCCGAGCCGCTGCGCTGGATCGCCCAGAACGCCGGCCTGGAGGGCTACGTCATCACCCACAAGGTCGCCGAGCTGGAGGCCGGTCACGGCTTCAACGCGGCCACCGGTGAGTACGGCGACCTGCTGAAGGCCGGCGTCATCGACCCGGTCAAGGTGACCCGTTCCGCGCTGGAGAACGCCGCCTCGATCGCCTCCCTGCTGCTCACCACCGAGACCCTCGTGGTGGAGAAGAAGGAAGAGGAGGCCGACAACGGCCACTCGCACGGCGGTCACGGCCACTCCCACTGACGCCTGATCAGTGACCGGAGGCCCGGTCCCTGCTCCTCCGGGAGCCGGGCCGGGCCTCCGGCGTTGGGCGTGTTCAGCGTTCAACTATCAGGAGAATTTTGCATATGGCAAAGCTTGGCTTATAACTAAGGCATGATCGAGGCCCGCCACCTGCGCGTCCTGCGTGCCGTCGCCCGCACCGGCTCCTTCTCCGCCGCCGCCCGCGAGCTGGGCTGTACGCAGCCCGCCATCAGCCAGCAGATGAAGGCCCTGGAGAAGTCCGTGGACACGCCGCTGGTGGTCCGCTCCGGGCGCGGCATGCAGCTGAGCGAGGCCGGGCGGGTGCTGCTCAAGCATGCCACCGGAATCCTGGCCGGGCTCTCCGCCGCGGAGGAGGAGGTCGCGGCGATCGCCGGACTGCGGGCCGGGCGGGTGCGGCTGGTCTCCTTCCCGACCGCCAGCTCCACCCTGGTGCCGCCGGCCGTCGCCCGGCTGCGGGACGGCCATCCGGGGGTCCGCGTGTCGCTGGTCGAGGCGGAGCCGCCGGAGTCGCTGGCGATGCTGCGCGGCGGCGAGTGCGAGGTGGCGCTGGCCTTCCGCTACCCGCAGGCCCCCGGCGGCGCCCCGGCGCCGGCTGCCCTCCCCGCGCACGGCACGCCGCGCGAGGCGCGGGCCGAGGCCAACCTGGAGGCCCAGCAGCTCAGTGCGGGGACCGACTGGTCCGACCTGGTGGTCACCCCGCTGCTGGACGACCCGCTGGTCGGACTGCTGCCCGCCGCGCACCCGCTGGCCGGGCGGGGCGACGGGCCGGTGGAGCTGGCCGAGCTGGCCGGGGAGCAGTGGATCGCCGGCTGCCCGCAGTGCCGGGGGCACCTGGTGGAGCTCTGTGCGGGGGCGGGCTTCGAGCCCCGGATCGACTTCGCGACCGACGACTACCCGGCGGTGGTCGGCCTGGTGGCGGCCGGGCTCGGGGTTGCGGTGCTGCCGGGGCTGGCGCTGGAGTCGGTGCGCCCTGACGGCGTGTCGGCGGTGCCGGTGCGGACCGCCTCGGGGGCGCCCGCGGTGCGGCAGGTGGTCGCCCTGACCCTGCCGGACCTCGCCGAGGTGCCGGCCGTGGCGCTGATGCTGGAGCGGCTGGCGGGCGCGGCCGCCGGGCGCTGACCCCGGCTCATGCGGCCGTACGCGTCTCCCGGCGCGGAGCGGCCGCCCGGGCGGCGTGAAGCGCCGCGAAGAAACGTTTCTCCACGGCGCGTCGCGGGCGAGCGTCTAGCGCTGCAGCCCCGTCGGCGCGGCCAGCGGCACCTCCACCAGACGGTTGCGCGAGCGTCCCATCATCTCCTCGCGCTCGTCCTCGGTCAGGCCTCCCCAGACGCCGTACGGCTCCCGGACCGCCAGCGCGTGCGCCGCGCACTCGGTGCGTACCGGGCAGCGCATGCAGACCTCCTTGGCGCTGGCCTCGCGCGAACTGCGTGCGGCGCCGCGCTCGCCCTCGGGGTGGAAGAAGAGCGAGCTGTCCACGCCGCGGCAGGCCGCGGAGAGCTGCCAGTCCCAGAGATCGGCGTTGGGGCCGGGGAGGCGGGAGAAATCTGCCATGGCTCATTCCCTTCAGAGGCTCGTCGGCCACGGGCCGGTCACCGGCGGGCTCGGGCGGTGCGGCACGGCGAGGCTTCGATGCGCTGGTGTGGACACCTGGAAATATGACTTACGGCAACTCCATGGACAAGTCACCCACAGAGTGGCACAACAGTCAATGACCATACAAAAGCTATAAAAACGGGCAAAGTGGGCATGGACTTCGGCGGGCGCGGCCGTGGCAATCGGGTGGCCGACGGGCGCACGGCACCGGGCACCGGTGTGCGGGTCGTACGCCGACCGCGCGCGAGCTGCACAAAAGTGCGGCGTGTGCACCGCGATGCGGCTGATCGGTAACGGGTTGGCCACGTACAGTGGTGGAGATGGCCCTGAAAGCCGTAACTCATTCGAGTGACGGTCGTTGGAAGTGCGGAGGCGGTTAGCGGGCGCCGGACGTCGGGAACGATCGCGGGGAAGTTCAGGCGATCGGCACGTAGTCCGTCGCCAATCGGCCGTGTCGGAGAGATTCGTACCAGCCAGGAGGCTCAACGTGACGCGGATCAGCTGCGGAGGACGACGGTCATGACTTCCGTTCTCGTTTGCGACGATTCCCCGCTCGCCCGCGAGGCGCTTCGCCGCGCGGTCGCGACCGTACCCGGTGTCGACCGGGTCACCACCGCGACGAACGGGGAGGAGGTCCTCCGCCGCTGGGTGGCCGACCGCTCCGATCTCGTTCTGATGGACGTCCGGATGCCCGGCCTCGGCGGGGTCGAGACGGTGCGGCGGCTGCTGTCCGCCGACCCGGGTGCGCGGATCATCATGCTCACCGTCGCCGAGGACCTCGACGGCGTCGCCCTCGCGGTGGCAGCCGGCGCCCGCGGGTACCTGCACAAGGACGCCTCGCGCGCCGAGCTGCGGGCCACCGTCACCCAGGCCCTCGCCGACCCGACCTGGCGGCTCGCCCCGCGCCGGCTGCGCAGCCCCGACATGGGTGCCGCGCCGACGCTGACGGCGCGTGAGATCCAGGTGCTGGAGGGCATGAGCCACGGCCGCAGCAACGCCGAGATCGGCCGTGAGCTGTTCCTCTCCGAGGACACCGTGAAGACCCACGCCCGGCGGCTGTTCAAGAAGCTCGGCGCCTCGGACCGCGCGCACGCGGTGGCCCTGGGCTTCCGCTGGGGCCTGGTCCGCTGACCACGGGCGGCGCCGCCGGGCGCGGCGCGCTGCTGGAGGTTCCTCCCGCCGGGGCGTGTGACGTTACGGTCCCGAGGTTGCACCATGGAGTAGTGGAGCACCTCGGGGACCAGCGGACAGGCGCTGCGGCGGACCACGCGGCCGCAGGACACTCGGCGGACGGCGCGACGGACGGGACCGCCGACGGCGGCGGGGCGGGAGGCACGGTGCAGGAGGGGCCGGTGGTGCGCGGCGGCGCGGTGCCCGGTGCCGCACCGCATAACGTTCCGGTGCACAACTCCGGACGCGGTGCCGCGTTTTCCCGTTCGACCAGGCACCATGGACCGATGCGTGACGACGTTGCCGGTGCTGCCGGCGAGGCGGACCCGGTGGAGGCCGAGCCCTCCGGCCCGGGCGGCGCTCCGTCGTACGCGGATTCCGGCGACGGCGAGCCGGGCCACGGGACCGACCACGGCGCCGGCGAGGACGTGACCGTCGGCGGGGCGGGTGTCGGGAGCGGGATCGGCCGGGCGCCGGTCCTCGGTACCGGCGGCTCCCCCCTGGTCGGTGAGCTGGTCGCGGCGGCCGTCCGCGGCGAGGGTCCGGCGATCGACGCGCTGCTCGCCTACGTCCACCCGCTGGCACTGCGCTACTGCCGCGGCCGGCTGGTGCGGCTGCCCGGCGGGGCCCGTCACCACGTGGACGACGTCGCCCAGGAGGTCTGCGTGGCGGTGCTCTGCGCGCTGCCCCGCTACCGGGACCAGGGCCGGCCGTTCGAGGCCTTCGTCTACGGCATCGCGGCCCACAAGATCGCCGACCTCCAGCGGGCCGCGATGCGCGGGCCCGGCTCGACCGTCGTCCCGCAGGACGACCTGCCGGAGGTGCCGGACGAGGCGCTCGGCCCGGAGGAGCGGGCGCTGCTCAGCAGCGACGCGGCCTGGGCCAAGGAGCTGCTCTCCAACCTGCCGGCCCGTCAGCGCGAGCTGGTGCTGCTGCGGGTGGCCGCCGGGCTGTCGGCGGAGGAGACCGGCGAGGTGCTCGGAATGTCGCCCGGCGCCGTCCGGGTCGCCCAGCACCGGGCGCTCAGCCGGCTGAGGGCGCTCGCGGAGGAGTCCTCCTGAATCCGGCGCCCGGCCGGCTCGTCGGAATGGTCCACGGGCGCCGGGTGTTGTCAAGGGCACACGAGTTCACATTCGCGGTGCCAGTACCATGGGGTATCGGCGCCTGGGCGGGTTGCCAAAGTTTCGCGGGTGCGAGCGGGGTTCCCCTGGAGGTTCCTCCGAAGACACCGAGCTTTCGGCGGCCTGAGCGAGTGAGCGATGACAGCGCCCCCACCCTCAGGGCGCGAGCGGAATAGGCCGGCCACGGAAGGTACCCCCAAATGTCCTACAACGCCGCAGGCGTACCCGAGAAGTTCGCGATGCTCGGGCTCACGTACGACGACGTGCTGCTGCTGCCCGGGGCCTCCGAGGTGCTGCCGAACCAGGTCGACACCTCCTCGCGGGTCTCCCGGAACGTGCGCGTCAACATCCCGCTGCTCTCCGCGGCGATGGACAAGGTCACCGAGGCGCGGATGGCGATCGCGATGGCCCGCCAGGGCGGCGTCGGCGTGCTGCACCGCAACCTGTCCGTCGAGGACCAGGCCAACCAGGTCGACCTGGTGAAGCGCTCCGAGTCCGGCATGGTCACCGACCCGATCACCGTCGGCCCGGAGACCACCCTGGCCGAGGCCGACGCGCTCTGCGCCAAGTTCCGCATCAGCGGCGTGCCGATCGCGGACGAGGCGGGCAAGCTGCTCGGCATCGTCACCAACCGCGACATGGCCTTCGAGTCGGACCGCAGCCGCCAGGTCCGCGAGATCATGACCCCGATGCCGCTGATCACCGGCAAGGTCGGCATCTCCGGCGAGGACGCGATCGCCCTGCTCCGCCGCCACAAGATCGAGAAGCTCCCGCTGGTCGACGACGAGGGCCGGATCAAGGGCCTCATCACCGTCAAGGACTTCGTCAAGGCCGAGAAGTACCCGAACGCCGCCAAGGACGCCGAGGGCCGTCTGCTGGTCGGTGCCGCCGTGGGCGCCAGCGCCGAGGCGTTCGACCGGGCCCAGGCCCTGGTCGAGGCGGGCGTCGACTTCCTGGTCGTGGACACCTCGCACGGCCACAGCCACAACGCCCTGGCCTGGATCGCCAAGATCAAGGCCGCCGTCGGCGTCGACGTGGTCGGCGGCAACGTCGCCACCCGCGACGGCGCCCAGGCGCTGATCGACGCCGGCGTGGACGGCGTCAAGGTCGGCGTCGGCCCCGGCTCGATCTGCACCACCCGCGTGGTCGCCGGCATCGGCGTCCCGCAGGTCACCGCGATCTACGAGGCCGCGCTCGCCTGCCAGGCGGCCGGCGTGCCGGTCATCGGCGACGGTGGCCTGCAGTACTCGGGCGACATCGGCAAGGCGCTCGCCGCCGGTGCCGACACCGTGATGCTGGGCTCGCTGCTGGCCGGCTGCGAGGAGTCGCCCGGTGAGCTGCTGTTCATCAACGGCAAGCAGTTCAAGTCCTACCGCGGCATGGGTTCGCTGGGTGCGATGCAGTCGCGCGGGCAGGCGAAGTCCTTCTCCAAGGACCGGTACTTCCAGGGCGAGGTCACGTCGGACGAGAAGCTGATCGCCGAGGGCATCGAAGGCCAGGTCCCCTACCGCGGCCCGCTCTCCGCGGTGCTGTACCAGCTGGTCGGCGGTCTGCGGCAGACCATGGGCTACGTCGGCGCGGCCACCGTGGCCGAGATGGAGAGCAAGGGCCGGTTCGTCCGGATCACCTCGGCGGGCCTCAAGGAGAGCCACCCGCACGACATCCAGATGACCGTCGAGGCGCCGAACTACACGAGCCGCTGACGCGCTGAACGCCGAGGGGCCCGTCGCTTCCGCAGCGACGGGCCCCTTCCGCGTGTCCGGGGGGCGGGCCGTCGCGGCGCGCCGACGGGCCGGTGCGGGATACTGGGGGCGGCCGGGGTGACCCGGCGGGCATGAGCAACAAACCAGAAGGGCTCGAACGAAGTGACTGAGATCGAGATCGGGCGAGGCAAGCGCGGCCGCCGGGCGTACGCATTCGACGACATCGCCGTCGTCCCCAGCCGGCGTACGCGTGACCCGAAGGAGGTCTCGATCGCCTGGCAGATCGACGCCTACCGTTTCGAGCTGCCGTTCCTGGCCGCCCCCATGGACAGCGTGGTCTCCCCGCAGCAGGCGATCACGATCGGCCGCCTCGGCGGCCTGGGCGTGCTCAACCTGGAGGGCCTCTGGACCCGCTACGAGGACCCGCAGCCGCTGCTGGACGAGATCGCCGCGCTGGAGGACGAGGCCGCCGCGACCCGCCGCCTGCAGGAGATCTACGCCGCCCCGATCCGGGCCGAGCTGATCAAGCAGCGGATCCAGGAGGTCCGCGACTCCGGTGTGGTCACCGCCGCCGCGCTCTCCCCGCAGCGCACCGCCGAGTTCTCCAAGGCCGTCGTGGACGCCGGCGTCGACGTCTTCGTCATCCGCGGCACCACCGTCTCCGCCGAGCACGTCTCCGGCGCCGCCGAGCCGCTCAACCTCAAGCAGTTCATCTACGAGCTGGACGTCCCGGTCATCGTCGGCGGCTGCGCCACCTACACCGCCGCGCTGCACCTGATGCGCACCGGCGCGGCCGGTGTCCTGGTCGGCTTCGGCGGCGGCGCCGCCCACACCACCCGCAACGTCCTCGGCATCCAGGTGCCGATGGCCACCGCCGTCGCCGACGTGGCCGCCGCCCGCCGCGACTACATGGACGAGTCCGGCGGCCGCTACGTGCACGTGATCGCGGACGGCGGCGTCGGCTACAGCGGCGACATCCCGAAGGCCGTCGCCTGCGGCGCCGACGCGGTGATGATCGGTGCCGCACTGGCCCGTGCCACCGACGCGCCGGGCCGGGGCTTCCACTGGGGCATGGAGGCCGTGCACGAGGAGCTGCCGCGCGGCAAGCGGGTGGACCTCGGCACCGTCGGCACCACCGAGGAGATCCTCACCGGCCCGTCGCACACCCCCGACGGCACCATGAACCTGTTCGGCGCGCTGCGCCGCGCGATGGCCACCACCGGCTACACGGAGCTCAAGGAGTTCCAGCGGGTCGAGGTCACGGTTAACCCGGCGCTCAACCACCGCTGAGCAGCCGTGCAGTGACGGAACGGGGCCCCGCCGGACGCGATCCGGCGGGGCCCCGTCGCGTCCGGGCCGGCCCCGGCCGGGGCCGGGGCCGCGCTAGCTCGGGGTGGCCGTCCGCCGGGTGAGCAGGAAGCCGCCGATCACGGCGATGCCGTAGAAGACGAGGTCCAGCGGGTGCCGGTCGGCGCGCCAGAGCCGTAGGGCGTCGCCGAGCAGTTCGCCGTACGGGGTGCCCGTCAGGTGGTGCAGGCGCAGCGTCCGGCCGAGCAGCTGGCCGAGGAAGAGCGCGCCGGCCGCCAGCAGCGCGCCGAGCGGCGGCAGCACGTGGCTGCGGCCGCCGAGCCGGCCGAGCGGCCAGGCGACTGCGGCGGCCAGGGCGATGGCGAGCCAGCCGATGCCGCCCTCGACCCGGGCCACGGCGGCGCCGTAGGCGAGCGCGCCGGCCAGCATCGCGGCGACGGCGGCCACGACGGCCGGACCGGTCCGCCGTCGGCGCGAGGGCGCGTCGGCGGGCGCGGGCCGGTAGCCGGTCACCGGGGCGCCGGGCATGCCGGGGGCGACGTAGCCCTCGGGGATCTCCGGTTCGGGCGCGACGGAGAAGTGCTGGGCGGTTCGCGGACGTCCCGACTGGCCGTCAGCGCCGGGTGCGGGTGCGGTCATGGGCGTCGAATCCCCCCGGAAAGACTGTGAGCGGCCGAACGTTAGCAGCGCCCCGGGCCGGTCGGACAGCGTTTTCGATCACAGATCGGGCACGGAGCGCCGAGTTCGGCCGGGCCCGGACACGCGTGGCCGGGGGCCGGGTGGTCGCGGGCCCCCGGGACAGGGGATGATGGAGGCTTGGCGTTCGGGCCCGGCGTCGGGCCGACGCGCTGTCACCTCGACCGGCCAGCACCACATGGGGGAACGTTCCGAATGACCGAGGCGCAGGGTTCCACCGGCCGCCTTCTGGCCGGACGCTACCGGCTGGACGCGGTGCTCGGACGCGGCGGCATGGGCACCGTCTGGCGAGCCCATGACGAGATGCTGGGCCGGATCGTCGCGGTCAAGGAACTGCGGATGCACGGCAGCGTCGACGAGGACGAGAAGCACCGGCTGATCGTCCGCACGCTGCGCGAGGCCAAGGCGACGGCCCGGATCCGGCACAACTCGGCGGTCACCGTCTTCGACGTGGTCGAGGAGGACGACCGGCCGTGGATCGTCATGGAGCTGGTCGAGTCCCGCTCGCTGGCGGACGTGATCAAGGAGGACGGGCCGCTCGCGCCCGCCCGGGCCGCCGAGATCGCGCTCGACGTGCTGGGCGTGCTGGTCGCCGCGCACGCGCTCGGCATCCTGCACCGCGACGTGAAGCCGTCCAACGTGCTGATCGGCGAGGACGGCCGGGTCGTGCTCACCGACTTCGGCATCGCCAGCGTGGAGGGGGACGCCTCGGTGACCTCCACCGGGATGCTGGTCGGCGCGCCCTCGTACATATCCCCGGAGCGGGCCCGCGGGCAGAAGCCCGGTCCGCCGGCCGACCTCTGGTCGCTGGGCGGCACGCTGTACGCGATGGTCGAGGGCCGGCCGCCGTACGACCGGGGCTCGGCGCTGGCCACCCTGACGGCGGTGATGACCGAGGAGCTCGGCGCGCCGCTGAACGCCGGGCCGCTGCGGCCGGTGATCGAGGGGCTGCTGGAGAAGGACCCGGTCGAGCGGCTGGACGCCTCGCAGACCCGGTCGATGCTGAAGCGGGTGGTGGCCGAGGCCACCGCGCGGGCGGAGTCGACCACCGAGCACGCGATGCCGGTGAAGCCGGCGGCGCAGGACAAGGGCGCGGCGGAGACCGGGGACGGGGCCGCCGTGGCGGCGGAGAAGCCGGCCGCCGCGAAGCCCGCCGTGAAGCGGCCGGTCGGCGGGCTGCTCGGTACCGTCCGGGTCGGCAGCCGGGCCAAGGACGCCGAGGCCGCCGGGGAGGCCCGGGAAACCGGCGCCACCGCGGCCAGTGACGAGAAGGGCGGCGCCGGGACTGCGGAGAAGCCCGCGGCCGGCGCGCCGGCGACCGAGCCGATCCGGCCGGTCACCAGCGAGTGGACCCTGGGCGCGACCCAGGCGGCCGGGGCCGACCCGCGCACGGGCCGGCGGCGGCTGGCCGTGGTCACCGTGGTGCTGGTCCTGGTGCTGATCGCCGGGGTGGTCGCGGTGCTCCAGGCCGTCGGCGGCTCGGACGACCGGTCGACCAAGGGCGCGGGTGGCACCGCCCCGGCGGTGGCGGTCACCACGTCCCCGACGGACAAGCCGACCTCGGCGACATCGCCCTCGTCGGCCACCTCGCCCACGTCCGCCTCGTCGGCCGCCACGGCGCCGGCGGGCGGCCCGGCGAGTCAGGCGGCGTCCGGCACCCCGGCGGCGTCCACCGGGGCGCCGGCCCCGGTGCAGACCTCCGCCGCACCGGGCACCCCGTCGGCCGTCCCGCCGTCCCCCACCGCACCGGCCGGCCCGGCCGTGCCCGCCGGCCACCACGAGTACAAGGACCCGTCCGGCTTCTCGGTCGTGCTGCCGGACTGGCTCCAGCCGGCCGGCTCGGAGGCGACCCGCCGGACGTTCAAGGGCAACGGCAGCACCCTGAAGATCGAATGGACCACCACCCCCGGCGCGAGCGCCGTCGCCGACTGGCAGGAGTCCGAGCCCGGGCTGCGCGGCCAGGTCTCCAACTACCAGCGGGTCCAGCTCCAGACCGTCGCCTACCGCGAGTGGACCAACGCCGCCGACTGGGAGTGGACCAACGGCAACCCCCGGATGCACTCGCTCAACCGGGGTTTCGTCACCGGCACGCCCGCCAAGTACGGCTACGCGATCTACTGGACCACCCCGGACGCGGACTGGAACGCGCCGGCGAACACCCAGGCCCGCCAGGTCGCCTTCGACTCCTTCCAGCCCGCGCCGTAGCCGCTCGCGGCCGGCTCAGCCGATCAGGCGCTGCTTGGCGCGGCTGAACTCCTCGGCGGTGAGCGCCCCGGCGGTGTGGAGGGCGGCGAGGCGCTCCAGCTGGTCCAGCAGCTCGGCGCCGGAGGCGGCGGGTGCGGCGGGTGCCGCGGGTGCCGCGGCCGGCGTGGCGGGCAGCTCCTGTGCGGCGGTCCGGGCCAGCCGGGCGGCGGCCTTGAGCTGCTCGGCGAACACCTCGGCCTTGACCACGTCCTCGAACCGGTGCGAGCCGGTCAGGGCGACCACCAGCAGCACCTCGCCGTTGAGCCGGGACCTGCTGACGGTCGCGTCGGTCACCGCGGAGAGCGGAACCGGGACGGGCGGCTTCCCGTCCTTCAGGAAGAGCAGCCGGTGCGTGGTGAGGACCAGTACGCCCTTGCGGAAATGGTCGGGGTGGCGCCCCGCGGTGGAGGCGACCGGCCTCTCGTCGGGCGCCACGTTCGCCTCCACGGTGCGCAGGGCCGCGGCCCGGGTGTCACTGTTGCTGTTGCCGGCCACGTCGAAGGCCGCGTCGATCAGATCGGTCCAGTCCATGTGATCGAGCGTAGACCGGCGGCCAACTAGGCTGGGGCGCGAGCGAGAGGAACACGCATGCGAGCGGGTCCGGTTCAGGTGCTGGCGGGGCGTTACCGGCTGACGGACCGTCCGGAGGAGCTGCGCGCCTTCGCGGTGGACGAGGTGACCGGGGGCGCGGTCCTGCTGCGCGGCCTGGAGCTGCCGGCGGTGCTGACGGGCGGTCACGATCCGGACGAGGTGGTGCCGGAGCAGGGCGAGCGGCTGGTCCGCCGGGTGGCGGCGGCCGGTTCGACGGCGCCCACGCACCCCAGGCTGCTGCAGGGGGCCGGGGCGTTCGTCGAGGGCGAGCTGCTCTGGACGGTCGAGGAGCGGCCGGCCGGGGTGTCGCTGGCCGACCTGCTCGCGGCCGGGCCGGTTCCGCCGTACCGGGCGGCCGAGTTGGCGGCCGACCTGGCCGGCGCGCTGCGGGCGCTGCACGAGGCGGGGCTCGCGCACGGCAATGTGACCGCCGAGTCGGTGCTGGTCTGCGAGGACGGCGCGGCGCTGCTGGGCGGTCTGCTGCCGGGGGTGGCCGAGGAGGCGCTGGCCGAGGAGCTGGGCGGGCCCGGCGGGCGCCGCCGCTACGACGTGCGGGCCACGCTGGTCGGCCCGGTGGCGGAGCGCTGGCCGCTGGACGGCGGCCCGGCGGGCGACTGCTGGGCGCTGGGCGTGCTGGTGCAGCGGCTGGTGACCGGCCGTTCGCCGTTCCCGGACCGCGGCGTGCCGGAGCTGGTCACGGCGGTGCGGGACGGCCGGCGGGAGCCGTCGTCGGTGTGCGGGCCGGTGGCGCCGGTGGTGGAGCGGCTGCTCCAGCCCGACCCGACGCTGCGGCCGACCGCGGTGGGCGTCCGGCAGGAGCTGGCGGACCTGCTGGCGGGTGCGCCGGAGCCGGCCGACGAGGAGCGGGCGGCGCGGGCCCTCGCGCTGCGGCCGGACGGCCCGCTGGTGCCGTTGACGCCGCGGCGGCGCGGCCGGGGCGGGCCGCCCGTGGAGCCGGTGGCGGCGGAGGCGGGTCCGGAGCCGGGCCGGCGGCCGTTGATACCGCCGGCGCTGCTCGGACCGGTACTGGTGGGCGGGGTCTTCCTGCTGCTGTTGCTCGGGGTGGCGGCCGTCGTCGTGTTCGCGGGCTGATGTTCGCAGGCTGACGGTGTCCGCCGGGCCCGTGTGGACGACCGGGTGGGCGGGGGAGATTACCGGGGTGCGGCCGGTGCGCCTAATGTGTGCGTCAGATCTGTTCGATAAGTGGTCTGCACGGGCCCTCCCGTCGAGGTGACGGCAGGTGGAAGAGGGGGAGCGGTCGCCGATGGGCGTGCAGGACCGGCCGGAGGCGGCCGAGGCGGAGCGGCTGCTGGCCGGACGCTACGAGCTGGGCGACCGGCTGGGCCGCGGCGGCATGGGCACGGTCTGGCGGGCCTGGGACCGGATGCTGGACCGCGAGGTCGCGGTCAAGGAGCTGACCGTCAGCCACCTCCCGGAGGAGGAGCTGCAGATCCTGCACGCCCGGATGAAACGGGAGGCCAGCGCGGCCGCCCGGATCAAGCACCCCGGCGTGATCACCGTGCACGACGTCCTGGAGCAGGACGGCCGGCCGTGGATCGTGATGGAGCTGGTCGACGGCCGGTCGCTGGCCGACGTGATCAGCCAGGACGGCACGCTCCAGCCGCGCGCCGCCGCCGAGGTGGGCGGCCAGGTGCTGGCCGCGCTGCACCGGGGCCACCAGCTGGGCGTGCTGCACCGGGACGTGAAGCCGGCCAACGTGCTGCTGGAGCGCGGCACCGGGCGGGTGGTGCTGCTGGACTTCGGCATCGCGACGTACGAGGGCTCGACCGAGCTGACCCGGCCGGGCGACCTGGTCGGCTCGCCGGACTACCTGGCGCCGGAGCGTGCCCAGGGCGACCGCCCCGGCCCGGCCTCCGACCTGTGGGGCCTCGGGGCGACGCTGTACGCGGCGGTCGAGGGCGAGTCGCCGTTCCGCCGGACGTCGCCGCTGACCACGCTGGCCGCGGTGGTCGGTGATCCCCTGCCGGAGCCGCGCCGGGCCGGGGCACTCGGGCCGGTGCTGGCCGCGCTGATGGCCAAGGACCCGGCCGACCGGCCCTCCGCGGACGAGGCGGCCCGGATGCTGGCGGAGGTGCAGGCCGGGCACACCATGGGCTTCAAGCCCGTCGCACCGGTGAAGACGCCGACCCAGTCGGTGCCGGTGGTGGACCGGACCGAGGAGCCGTCCGTACCGGCGCCCGCCGCCGAACCCGAGACCACGGCCGGGCAGCCCACGCCGCCGGCCACCGTGACGGACACCGCGCCCGCCGCCGCGGGACCCGGCGCGTCCCCCTCCGTTGGGGCGCCCACCGGGCCGACCGCGCCGGTGGTGCACCCCGTCGCGCCCGCGCGCCGGCCGACCGGACGCCGCAACGCGCTGCGGCTCGCCGCGATCGGGCTGACCGTCGCCGTGGCGGCCGCAGGGGTGACCCTCCTGGCCACCCGGCACACCGACACCCCGGTCGCCGACCCGTCCCCGACCGTCACCGGCGTGCCGCAGCCCACCGGGTCCGGCGAACCCGATCCCGCGCCCACGGGCTTCCGCTGGGTGGACGACCCGGCGGGCTTCCGCTTCCCGCTGCCGGTGGCCACCCCGCCCTGGCAGCGCAGCACCGACACCGCCAACCAGATCTTCTACAGCCCGGACAACAAGTCGCACTACCTCCAGTTCGCCGTCACCGTCGGCCAGTCGGTCAAGCCGCTGGAGCACATGCGGCAGATGGAGGCCACCGTCTCCAAGCTCAAGGAGTACCGCCAGCACAAGCTGACCAGCGTCGCGGTGAACGGCCACGACGCGGCGGTCTGGGAGTTCAGCTACGCGGCCAAGGAGGGCGGCCGCCGGCGGGCGATCGAGGCGGAGTTCATCGACGACGACGGGACCGGCTACGCCGTCTACCTGTCCTGCCCCGACACGGACAAGGACTGGCCGGAGGGCGAGCGGCGGTTCACCACGGTGCTCAACCACTTCACCCCGACCCGCTGACCCGCCGGGCTCCCGAACGGCTGGGCCCGGCCGGCCCGGCGGCCCGGCAGCCCCGCGGCGCGGGCAGTTTCTTGTTACCCACGGGTACCGAACCGGCCGCCGAGCGCCTAGGCTGCGCCGTATGACGGACCTCACAGCAGATTCCACGGCCCTCCGGCACCCCGGTGCAGGGGCCGCGGACCGCAACCCCGCCGCCCCCGGGGGCGGCCGCACGGTCGCCGCGGCCGTCCCGTCGTCGCTGGTCGCCCGTCTCGCCGGCGGGATCACCGCGACCGGCGAGCCCAGCCTGGTGGAGACCGTCGCCCCGCTGACCGGCGAGCAGTTGGCCGCCCTGCCGCGGTCCACCCCGGCCGACGTCGAGGTCGCCTACGAGCTGGCCCGCCGCGCCCAGCCGGCCTGGGCCGCGCTGCCGGTACGCCGGCGCGCCGCCGTCCTGCTGCGCTTCCACGACCTGCTGCTCAGGCGCCAGGACGAGGTGCTCGACCTGATCCAGGCCGAGACCGGCAAGGCCCGGCTGCACGCCTTCGAGGAGGTGATGGCCGTGGCCGGGGCCGCCCGGCACTACGGCCGCGCCGCGCACGGCTACCTGCGCGACAAGCACCGCGCCGGCGCCCTGCCGCTGCTCACCCGGACGATCGAGGCCCGCCGGCCCAAGGGCGTGGTCGGGCACATCTCGCCGTGGAACTACCCGCTGGAGCTGTGCATCGGCGACGCGCTGCCCGCCTTCGTGGCCGGCAACGCCGTGGTCAACAAGCCGGACACGCAGACCGCGCTGACCGCGCTCTGGGCCCGCGAACTGCTCGTCGAGGCAGGCCTGCCGGCCGACCTCTGGCAGATCGTGATCGGCGACGGCCCGGTGATCGGCCCGGCCGTGGTCGACGGCGCCGACTACGTCTCGTTCACGGGCTCCACCCGCACCGGCCGCGAGGTCGCCCAGCGCGCCGCCGCCCGGCTGGTCGGCGCCTCGCTCGAACTCGGCGGCAAGAACGCCATGCTGGTGCTGGCCGACGCCGACCTCGACCGGGCGGCCGAGGGCGCCGTCCGCGCCTGCTTCTCCTCGGCCGGGCAGCTCTGCATCTCGATCGAACGACTGCTGGTCCACCGCTCGGTGGCGGAGGAGTTCCTGGCGAGGTTCGCCGAGCGCACCCGCGCGCTGCGCCTCGGCGGCGGCCTCGCGTACGGCGCCGACATGGGCTCGCTGGTCTCCGTCCGGCAGCTGGACGCCACCACCCGGCACGTGGAGGAGGCGGTCAAGGCGGGTGCCACCGTGGTGGCCGGCGGCCGGCCCCGGCCGGACCTCGGCCCGTTCTTCCACGAGCCGACCATCCTGGACGGCGTCACCCCCGAGATGGCGGTCTGCACCGAGGAGACCTTCGGTCCGGTGGTCTCGGTCTACCGCTTCGACACCGAGGACGAGGCGGTGGCCGCCGCCAACTCCACCCCGTACGGGCTCAACTCCAGCGTCTGGACGAAGGACCTGCGGCGCGGCCGGGCGGTCGCGGCCCGGCTGCGCACCGGCACGGTGAACATCAACGAGGCCTACGCCGCGGCGTACGGCTCGGTCGCCGCGCCGATGGGCGGCATGGGCGACTCCGGGCTCGGCCGGCGGCACGGCTCCGAGGGCATCCTGCGGTTCACCGAGGCGCAGACCATCGCCGGCCAGCGGCTGATGCCGCTCGCGCCCTCGTTCGGGCTGGACGACAGGCAGTTCGCCGCGGTGTTCACCGGCGGGCTGCGGGTGCTGAAGGCGCTGCGGTTCAAGTAGGCCGGTCCGGCCGTCGGTTCACAACTCTCCCGAAGGAGCACTGGCACATGGTGGGGTCCCGCAACGAGACCGGGTTCGACTACGACGTGGTCGTGATCGGCTCGGGCTTCGGTGGTTCGGTCTCCGCGCTGCGGCTGACCGAGAAGGGCTACCGGGTCGCCGTCCTGGAGGCCGGGCGGCGCTTCGAGCGCGACGAACTGCCCAAGAACTCCTGGGACCTCGCCAACTACCTGTGGGCGCCCAAGCTCGGCATGTACGGCATCCAGCGGATCCACCTGCTGGCCAACGTGCTGATCCTGGCCGGCGCCGGGGTCGGCGGCGGCTCGCTGAACTACGCCAACACCCTCTACGTGCCGCCGAAGCCGTTCTTCGAGGACCGCCAGTGGGCCCACATCACCGACTGGCAGGAGGAGCTGGCGCCGTTCTACGACCAGGCGCAGCGGATGCTGGGCGTCCGGATCAACCCGACCGTCACCCCCTCCGACGTCCACCTGCGGGCGGCCGCCGAGAAGATGGGCGTCGGGGACACCTTCCACATGGCGCCGGTCGGGGTCTTCTTCGGCGACGGCAAGGACTCCGACGGCGCGGCCAAGGCGGCGCCCGGCGACGAGATCGCGGACCCGTACTTCGGCGGCGCCGGCCCCGCGCGGCGGGCCTGCGTGGAGTGCGGCGAGTGCATGACCGGCTGCCGGCACGGCGCCAAGAACATGCTCACCGAGAACTACCTCTACCTGGCCGAGCGCGCCGGCGCCGAGATCCACCCGCTCACCACGGTGGCCCGGATCCGCGAGTACGCCGACGCCGACGGGAACCAGGGCTTCAAGGTGGACGTCCGCCGGACCGACTCCCGCTCCACCACCGACCCCGTGAAGGCGGGGGCGCGGACCATCACCGCCGCCCGGGTGGTGGTCGCGGCCGGCACCTACGGCACCCAGTCGCTCCTGCACCGGATGCGCGACGGCGGCCACCTGCCCGGCATCTCCGCCCGGCTCGGCGAGCTGACCCGGACCAACTCCGAGGCGCTGGTCGGTGCGCAGACCACCGACCGGCGGTACGGCGCGAAGGCGGACTTCACCAAGGGCGTCGCGATCACCTCCTCGATCCACCCGGACGAGAACACCCACATCGAGCCGGTGCGCTACGGCAAGGGCTCCAACGCCATGGGCGCGCTGTCGATCGCACAGGTGAAGGGCGGCGGCCAGGTGCCGCGCTGGCTGCGCTACGCGGGGACGACCGTGCGCCACCCGGTGACCTTCGCCCGCTCGATGAACAAGCACCGCTGGTCCGAGAAGACGATCATCGGCCTGGTGATGCAGTCGCTGGACAACTCGATCACCGTCTCGCTGAAGAAGAAGGGCCTCGGCAAGGGCCAGCTGACCTCCACCCAGGGCCACGGCGCGCCCAACCCGACCTGGATCCCCGCCGCCGAGAAGGGCGCCCAGGCGCTGGCCGAGGAGATCAACGGCTTCGCGGGCAGCGCGGTCGGCGAGATCTTCGACATCCCGATGACCGCCCACTTCCTCGGCGGCTGCCCGATCGGCGACTCCGCCGAGACCGGCGTGGTCGACCCGTACCACCGGCTCTACGGCCACCCCGGGATCAGCGTGGTGGACGGTTCGGCGGTCTCCGCCAACCTCGGGGTGAACCCCTCGCTGACGATCACCGCGCAGGCCGAGCGGGCCATGTCGATGTGGCCGAACAAGGGCGAGGACGACCGGCGCCCGGCCCCGGGCGAGGCGTACCGGCGGGTGGCGCCGGTCGCGCCGGTGCGCCCGGTGGTGCCGAAGGAGGCCTTCGGGGCGCTGCGGCTGCCGTTGCTGGCCGTCCCCGAGGTGCCGAAGAAGCGTGGTGCGCAAGCCTCCTGACCCCTCGCCGGGGCCGGCCGACGACGCGCCGCAGCCGGTTGACAGCGGTCCGCGCACGGTGGGATAAACAGGCTCCCTGGGGGACCAGGGGCTTGTTCTCACGGGGGGATCACGGTCCATGGCCATCTGCGCATCGTGCGGCGCGGCTTCGGCGGAGGGGGCGCTCGGCTGCGCCTCCTGCGGACGGCCGATGGCGCCGCCCCCGCCTGCTACGGCGCCGCCCGCGCCCTCCGCGGCGCCATCCGCCCCGCCCGTCGTGCCCCCGGCGCCGCCGTCCGCGCCGGGGTACCCGCCTCCGGCGGCGCCCGTCCCGCCGGCCCCGTCCGGCCGTCCGGCGCCCGTCCCGCCCGGTCATCCGGCGCCCGGGTACGCGCCGCCGGCCGTCCCGCCGGCGGTGGGCAGTTGGGGCACCGGCCGGCCCTACGACCCGGCCGCCGCGCAGCCCGCCGCACTGCGGTGGCTCACCGGCGAGGACTGGCGCCCGGCGCTCAAGGCGGTGGTCGCGCCGGTCGCGGTACTGCTGCTGGCCGCGCTGATCGCGGCGGTCCCCGGCGACTACGACCTCGGCTACCGCTACGACTCGCCCGGGTACGGCGACCGGTTCGGCACCGCTCTGGCGATGGCGCTGGCCGCCCTCGGCGCGCCGTTCAAGCTGGGCCTCACCGGTCACGTGTTCCGGGGGGAGGACGGCCCGTCGATCCTGGTGCGGACGGTGCCGATGACGGTCACCGCCTTGTGGCTGCTCGCGCTCTGGCTCGGCCTGCGGGCCGGCGTCCGCCTCCGCCAGGCCCGCACCGGTGAGCAGCAGACCCGGGCGCAGGCGGCCGGCGAGGCCGTCCGCACCGCCCTGGTCACGGCCGGCGCGACGCTGCTGGTCGGCCTGGTGGGCGGTGCCGACTGGAGCCCGTCGGGCGCCCGCGGGCCGGGCTTCGGGAGTTACTACGGGGACGTGCAGTACGGCTCGGACTCGGGCTGGCTGGAGGCGGTCGGCTGGAGCGCCCTGCTGGCCGGGCTGCTCGCCTTCACGGTGTACGGGACGGACGCGCTGCGCTGGGCGGCCTGGCGCAACCGCGCCGTGCGCGGCTGGGCGGTGGCCGGGCTGGCCGCGGGCCGGGCGGCGGCGGTGTCGACGGGGCTCGCCGCGTTGGTCGGGTTCGTGCTGATCGCGGTGCAGGACGAGGGCTGGGCGACCGGCACCTCGGTGGCCTTCCTGCCGAACATCGGGCTGACCCTGCTCGGTCTGGGGTCGGGGGCGACCCTCCGGGCGGGCGCCGGCGCCGGCCGCTACGACGGCTACTACGAGGACGGGCCGGGCTACGGCTCCGGGGGCCCGGGCGACGAGTTCTCGGTCTTCGACCTCCACGGCGAGACCGCCGACTGGCGGTGGACCCTGCTGCTCGCCCTGGCCGCGGCGGCCTACCTCGGCTGGACGGCCCACCGGCGCGGGCTCGACGCCGCCGACCGGATCCGGCTCGCCGTCGTGTACGCGGCCGGGCTCACCCTGCTGATGGAGGTCGCCGGTTTCGTGGCGACCTCGGGCAGCGGCTCGTTGAGCGGGCGCAAGGGCGGCGCCGACGACTTCTCGGTCGGCCTGCACTTCGGGAGCCAGCTGGCGGCCAACGTGGTCTGGGCGGCGGTGGGCGCGCTGGCCGTGCCGCCGCTGCTGGCGGCCATCCGCGGCGGCCGGGCCGCCGCTGTCGGCCGGCCCGGTGCGGTGCCGCCGCAGAGCGGTCCGTACGACGGCGCGGTGCACCCGGGCGTGGTCCAGGACATCGGCGTGTTCGTGCCGGGCCAGGGGCAGGGCCCGGACCAGGGCCAGGGCCAGGGCCGGCGCCAGGCGGCGGGAGTCGGTGAGGTGATCGGCTCGCACGAGGCGCCGCCATCGCCCGGCCCCGCCGCACCGGAAGCCGGCGGGGAGGCCGTCGACCCGGACGTCTGGCGCAAGCAGCCCTAGCGCAAGCAGCCGTGGCGCAAGCAGTCGTGGCGCGAGCCGGGGCACGGGCCCTGACGGCCCGCGCCCCTCGTGCGGGCCCGGGCGCGCCCGCACGGGGCCGGACAGGGGCTGCGCGGGGCCGGACAGGGCAAAGGGCCCCGCGGGGGAACGGGGCCCTTTGTCGCTCAGCACGCGGCGCCAGGGCTGCGCCGGTGCTGGGTGACGGCGCCGGGGGAGGAGCGCCGTCCTGTCGGTTGGCTTCTGGGACGGAGCCGCCGCAGCGCCGGCGTGGGTGTGCCGGTCGCGCGGGGCGCGCACGCTCACGGTGCGGCGGGCCGGTGCACATGACTGCGCAGGGCCTTCGCTCACGGAGCGTGAGGTGACAATCGTTGCCACCAAGGGTCTCGGCGGCACCGGGTCGGGCCTCCGTAGTGGACCTTCGGCCACCGGGAGAACCTCTTCCAAGCAGCATCGTGCTGGACGGAGGGCTTGCTCTGCAACCGATTCGGCATGATTCGGCACAGTCCATTTTCGGCCCGGCCGGTCCGGGGAGGTCTGCCGGGAGTCCTCGGGCGGCCCGCCGGGAGGTCCGGGAAGGCGGGTTCGATGATCACGGTGTGTAGTGGTGCGGGCCGGAGCGCACGGGGACGCGCGTAGCGGCGCGGGACGGTGAACGATGTGCGCCTGGGTTGCGCCGGGGTGCGGCGGCCGGCCTCCGGGCGTCCCCGGGGGCCGGCCACCCCACCTCCTTGGTCCAGTCGCGGCCGGGGTCGCTGTCCCCTGCTGTCCGGCCGCTGCACCCGCGCACGGTCCCACGGCGCACCGCTCCCGGCGGGGCCGGGACCGCGGCGGCGCCACGCGCACCGGTGGACTGGGTCGAGCTCCACGCGTGGTCCTGCACGTCCGTACGGCGGCGCCCCTGGCCGGGGCGGAGGCGGCGCACCTGGCGGGTGCGGCGCGGTCGTACGGTCGTCAGAAGCAACGAACCGACGGCCCGTGCGGTCACGGTCCCTTGGACGGGCAGACGAGTGAAAGCGACCCGCCCGGTAGACTCGACCCCAGACCCCCGCTCGTCGCCCGCCGCCGCCCTTCGGAGGAAGTGCTGCGCGCGACACCTTTCGTACCGCTGCCGGAAGGCCGTCCGTGTCCTCTGCTATTCCCGACCAGTCCGTACCTGAGACCGACACCGTCCTGGTGGTCGACTTCGGTGCCCAGTACGCCCAGCTCATCGCCCGCCGGGTGCGTGAGGCCCGGGTCTACAGCGAGATCGTGCCGAGCAGCATGCCGGTCGCCGAGATGCTCGCCAAGAACCCGAAGGCGATCATCCTCTCCGGCGGTCCCTCGTCGGTCTACGAGGAGGGTGCGCCGCAGCTCGACCGCGCGATCTTCGAGGCCGGGGTTCCGGTCTTCGGCATGTGCTACGGCTTCCAGCTGATGGCCAAGACGCTCGGCGGCACCGTCGACAACAGCGGCGCCCGCGAGTACGGCCGCACCCCGCTGACCGTCTCCCGCACCGGCTCGACCCTGTTCGAGGGCGTCCCGGCGCAGCACTCGGTCTGGATGTCGCACGGCGACGCCTGCTCGGCCGCCCCCGAGGGCTTCACCGTCACCGCCTCCACCGACGTGGTGCCGGTCGCGGCCTTCGAGAACGACGAGGCCCGGCTCTACGGCGTCCAGTACCACCCCGAGGTGCTGCACTCCGACCACGGCCAGCAGATCCTGGAGCACTTCCTCTACCGCGGCGCCGGCATCGCGCCGACCTGGACCACCGGCAACGTGGTGGACGAGCAGGTCGCGCTGATCCGCGCCCAGGTCGGGACGAAGCGGGCCATCTGCGGCCTCTCCGGCGGCGTGGACTCCGCGGTCGCGGCCGCCCTGGTCAACAAGGCCATCGGCTCGCAGCTGACCTGCGTCTACGTCGACCACGGCCTGATGCGCAAGGGCGAGACCGAGCAGGTCGAGAAGGACTTCGTCGCGGCCACCGGCGTGCAGCTGAAGGTCGTCGACGCCCAGGAGCGCTTCCTGAACGCGCTCGCCGGGGTCTCCGACCCCGAGGAGAAGCGCAAGATCATCGGCCGTGAGTTCATCCGGGTCTTCGAGCAGGCCCAGGCCGAGATCGTGGCCGAGGCCGGCGAGCACGGCGAGTCGGTGGAGTTCCTGGTCCAGGGCACCCTGTACCCGGACGTGGTGGAGTCCGGCGGCGGTACCGGCACCGCCAACATCAAGTCCCACCACAACGTCGGCGGCCTGCCCGAGGACCTCCAGTTCGAGCTGGTCGAGCCGCTGCGCAAGCTGTTCAAGGACGAGGTCCGGATGGTCGGCCAGGAGCTCGGCCTGCCGGAGGAGATCGTCCAGCGCCAGCCGTTCCCCGGTCCCGGCCTGGGCATCCGGATCGTCGGCGAGGTCACCAAGGAGCGCCTGGACCTGCTGCGCGAGGCCGACGCGATCGCCCGCGAGGAGCTGACCGCGGCCGGCCTGGACCGCGAGATCTGGCAGTGCCCGGTCGTGCTGCTGGCGGACGTCCGCAGCGTCGGCGTCCAGGGCGACGGCCGCACCTACGGCCACCCGATCGTGCTGCGCCCGGTCTCCTCCGAGGACGCCATGACGGCCGACTGGTCGCGCCTGCCGTACGAGGTGCTGGCGAAGATCTCGACCCGGATCACCAACGAGGTCAAGGACGTCAACCGCGTGGTCCTGGACTGCACCAGCAAGCCGCCGGGCACCATCGAGTGGGAGTGACCACTCCCGCCGGACGGCCGTGAAACGGCCCTGATCCGGTATTGAACGGCCGCGCCGTCGTTCCCGTACACCAGGGAGCGGCGGCGCGGCCGTTCGCGGTGGGCGGGGGCCCATCGGGTGGGACCTCCCACCGAAAACGTTCACAAGCGTGCAGAATGCGACCGGACCTGTCAGGCGGTTGGCAGGCCGTGAAGGAAGGTGTGAGGGATGACGGAGGCCAGCAGCCCCACGGTGGCCGGCGGCCCCGAGGAGGCCGGCAGCCCCACGGTGGTCGGCGGCTCCGTGGCGACCGGTGCGGGGGCGACCGGTGCGGGGGCGGACGGCTGGGCCGGACGGGCGGCGCGGCTCAAGGCGACCGCCTCGCGGTACGCGCTGCTGCCGCTGCGGATCTTCCTCGGCGCCACCTTCGTCCACGCGGCGCTCGACAAGCTCTCCGACGCGCACTACCTGGCGGGCGCGGGTGACCCGGCCTCCTTCGTCTCGCAGACCGGGGCGGTCAAGGGCGCCAGCCCGATCTCCTTCCTGCTCGGCACCGCGCTCGACCACCCGACCCCGTTCGCGCTCGCCGTCGCCTTCGGCGAGCTGGCGGTCGGCCTCGGCACCCTGCTCGGCCTCTGGGGCCGGATGGCGGCCCTCGGCGGCGCACTGATCAGCCTGAGCCTCTGGCTCACCGTCAGCTGGAACGTGTCGCCGTACTACCTCGGCAACGACCTCGCCTACCTGATGGCCTGGACCCCGCTGCTGCTGGCCGGCACCCCGTACCTCTCGCTGGACGGCTACCTGGCCGGGCGGGCCGCCCGCGAACGCGCGCGCGGGCTGGCGGAGGGTCACGCCCGGCGGCGGGCGCTGGTGGACGGCGGGATCGCGGCCGTCGCGATCGGCGGCGCGGGGCTGCTCACCGGATCGCTGACCGCCACGTTCGGGCGGGACAAGAAGGCGCTCGGCCCGTCCGCCGCCCCGGCCGCAGCCGGGAAGACGCCCGCCGGACCGCCCGTCTCGGTGGCCGCCGCGAGCGTCCCGGTCGGTGGCTCGGCCCAGGTCAAGGACCCGGCCACCGGCGACGCGGTCTACATCGTCCAGCCGAAGGCCGGCCAGTACTGCGCCTTCTCGGCGGTCTGCACCCACTCCGGCTGCGCCGTCGACGCGCCGAAGAACGGTCAGCTGTACTGCCCGTGCCACGGCTCCCGGTTCGACGCGGCCACCGGCGCCGTGGTCAACGGCCCGGCCACCAAGCCGCTGCCCAAGTACGGTGTCACCAAGGACGGCGACAAGCTGAACCTCGGGCCGCTGCAGAGCTGAGCGGGCGGGTCCTAGTCGAGGGTGCCGTGGTCCGGCGCGTCGCCGCGGCCGCGCCGGGCCACCGCCGCGACCGCCCCCGCCAGGCCGCCCACGCCCAGCACGATGAAGGTGACCGGGATGACGATCCGGCCGTTCACCGACATGTCGTTCAGCGCCGCCACCAGGTAGAGCACCGCGATGACGGTGAACAGCCCGCCCGCGATCAGCGAGAAGGGATCGAGCGGGTGCTTCCTCACGACTGGACCACCTTGATGTCGCCGAGCCCGACCGTCAGCTTCAGGTCGAGCGTGCCTTTGGATGTGTGACCGTTCAACGGGTGGTACTGGTACGTGCGGCTGACGTTCTCGGTGGAGACCGGTTCCCCCGGGGCCTTGACGTCGCCGAGCAGGACCCGTGTGGTCAGGTTGACCGTGACGTCCGACGGCAGGGTGACGGTCAGCTCGCCGGCGCCGAGCTGCACCGTGGTCGCCACGGTGGCGCCCGCCGGGTCCAGCCGGCCGAGGTCCAGCCGGATCTCGCCCGCACCGAGGGTGTAGCGCTCGTTCAGGTCGTCCGCCGAGACGACGGTCCAGCTGCGTTCGCCGGCCGCGTTCTGCATGGAGTCCGGCGCGTGGCCGACGAAGGCGAGCCCCAGGGTGAGCAGCAGCCCGGGCACGACCAGCCGGCGGGCCCGGCCGAACTTCGCCCCGACGAGCAGCGTCAGGCCGACGACCAGCAGGGCGGTCGCCAGCACGGCCGAGCTCACCACGGTGACGCTGTGGTGCCCCTCGGCGGCGGCCCAGACCGCGCTGGCCGCGCCGACCGCCAGCAGGACCCCGATCAGACCGAGCGGCGAGTGCTCGCGGTGGTGATGGCGCACCACCACCGGCGGCCGGGGCGGGACGGCCGGGCCGCCCTTGCGCAGCGGGTCGCCCTGCGGCAGGTCGGCGCGCTGCCACCACGGCTGGGCCGGGCCGCCGGGCGGCGGGGCGGCGGAGCCGTGCGGGGCGGCGCCGGTGTCGCCGTACGGGTTGCGCTCGGGGTGGCGCGGGTCCCAGAGGTAGCCGCTCGGGCTGTCGGCCGGCACCGCGCCGGCCGCCCGCTCCCGGGCGTGCCGCTCGTGGGCCCGCTCGTCCTCGCCGGTCCGCGCCTGCTCGTCGGTCGGCGGCCAGGAGTAGGCGGAGGCCGGCCCGGACCCGGGGAAGTAGCGGTCGTACGGGCCGTGGCGGCGGTTGCGGCCGCGCCGGCGCCCGCGCTCCCGGCCGTGGCGGCGCTCCGGGTCGTACCGGACGGCCAGGAAGACCAGGCCGCCGAGCAGCATCAGCGGGAACATCTGGTCGCCGTCGCCCATCGAGGCGAAGAAGACGCCGGTGCCGATCACGGTCAGCAGCACCGCGCCGACCGACTGGCCGTCCACTCGGCCGGTGAGCACCCGCTGCAGCTCGGTCCGGCCGGGCCGGCTGCCGCCCTTGCCGTCCGCGACCGGCTCGGTCGGGACGACCAGCCAGGCCAGTCCGTACAGGAAGAGGCCGAGGCCGCCGGAGAGGCAGAGCACCACCGTCACGACGCGGAAGACCACCGGGTCGATGTCCAGGTGCCGGCCCAGGCCGCCGCAGACACCGGCGACCACGCGGTGGTGCTCGGTCCGGTTCAGCGGAGGGCGGTCCGGTGCGGGCGGGGCGCTCGGCCCGGCCTCCTGGATGCGGTGGTCTTCGGTCATGGCCACCATCCTGGTGGCTCCCGGGCGCCCGCCCAACCGGTGCGGTCCCTGTCCGTACCCTGACTTGTCCCTGAGAACAGCCAGGGATCCACCCTGATGCGTCCGGGCCCGCCCGCGTGGAACCATCGGTGGCGTGGCAGCCCCTGGTACCGATCCCCGTCCGCTCGTCCCCGACGCCCCGCCGTCGCAGGGCGCCGATCCGTCCGTCCCCGGCGACGGGCCGGCGCCGTACCGCAGGCTCTACCGGAGCCCGCAGGGCCGGATGCTCGGCGGTGTCGCGCACGGGCTCGCGGTGCACCTCGGGCTCCCGGTCGCCTGGGTCCGGGGCGCCTTCGTGCTGCTCTTCTTCGCCCAGGGCATCGGCGCGCTGCTGTACGCGGCGTTCTGGTTCGTGGTGCCGATAGGCATCGGCGAGCCCGCTCAGCGCGGCGGCGCGCACTGGGTGTACGTCAACGGGGCGTTCGTACCGGCCGGCTCCTGGCAGGCCTCCGGCGCGTCCGGCGCGGAGCTGAGCAAGGGGCGGCGCGGCTGGATCGGCCGGCTGCGGGAGCTGCTCCAGCACGCGCTGCAGGGCGAGCCCGCCGCCGAGCCCGGCGCCGAGCCGGCGCAGGTCCGGGCCGCCTCGAAGGGCCAGGGCGGCCTGGGGCAGCTCGCCGCGCTGGTCATGGTGGTGATCGGCCTGATCGCCCTGCTGAACGCGCTCGGCGTGCAGACCGCGCGGCCGTACACCTGGCCGCTGCTGGCGATCGGCGTCGGCGTCGCGCTGGTCTGGCGGCAGGCCGACGACTCGCGCTGGCAGCGCTGGTTCGGCCTGGAGGAGGGCGAGAAGCGGCGCGGCGCCTACACCCGGGTCGGCGGCGGCGTGCTGCTGGTGGTGGCCGGCACCATCGCCTTCCTCGCCATGCAGGGCAGCGGCTCCACGCTCGGCTCGGTGATCGAGGCCTCGCTCGCCGTGCTGGCCGGCGTGCTGGTGCTGGTCGGCCCGTACGCGCTCCGGATGTGGCAGGACCTCGGCGCCGAGCGGACCGCCCGCATCCGCGCCCAGGAGCGTGCCGAGATCGCCGCGCACGTCCACGACTCGGTGCTGCACACGCTGACCCTGATCCAGCGCCGGGCCGAGGACCCGAAGGAGGTGCTGCGGCTCGCCCGGGCCCAGGAGCGCGAGCTGCGGCTCTGGCTCTACCGTCCGGAGGCGGCCGCCGAGGAGGCGCCGGACACCATGGCGGAGAGCCTGCGCGCCGTGGTCGCCGAGGTCGAGGACCGCCACGGGGTCCCGGTCGAGCTGGTGATCGTCGGCGACTGCCCGATGGACGAGCGGATCGCGGCACAGATGCAGGCCGCGAGGGAGGCGACGGTCAACGCGGCCAAGTACGGTGGCGGAGGACCGGTCCAGGTCTACGCCGAGGTCGAGGGGAGGACGGTGATGGTGTTCGTCCGCGACCACGGTCCCGGCTTCGACCCCGACACGGTGCCCGAGGACCGGATGGGTGTCCGCGAGTCGATCCTCGGCCGGATGAAGCGCAACGGCGGCACCGCACGGGTGCGGCCGGCGCCGGACGGCGGGACCGAGGTCGAGCTGGAGATGGAGAGAACGAATGACTGAGGCAGCGCCGATGGGGGTGCCCCCGGCCGACGGCGAGGGGCGGGTCGCGCGGGTCGTGCTGGTCGACGACCACCGGATGTTCCGCACCGGGGTCCGGGCCGAGATCGGGCGCACCGAGGCGACCGGGATCGACGTGGTCGGCGAGGCCGATGACGTCGAGTCGGCGGTCCGGGTGGTCGCCGAGACCAGGCCGGACGTGGTGCTGCTCGACGTCCACCTGCCCGGCGGGGGCGGGGTCGAGGTGCTGCGCCGCTCGGCCGGGCTGATGGGCGAGCAGGGCGGGGTGAAGTTCCTCGCGCTCTCCGTCTCCGACGCCGCCGAGGACGTGATCGGCGTGATCCGCGGCGGTGCCCGCGGCTACGTCACCAAGACCATCACCGGCACCGACCTGGTCAACGCGATCTTCCGGATCTCCGACGGCGACGCGGTGTTCTCGCCCCGGCTGGCCGGTTTCGTGCTGGACGCCTTCGCCGCCACCGACACCCCGCCGGTGGACGAGGACCTCGACCGGCTGACCCAGCGCGAGCGCGAGGTGCTGCGGCTGATCGCGCGCGGCTACGCGTACAAGGAGATCGCCAAGCAGCTCTTCATCTCGGTGAAGACGGTGGAGAGCCACGTCTCGGCGGTGCTGCGCAAGCTCCAGCTGAGCAACCGGCACGAGCTGACCCGCTGGGCCACCGCCCGCCGCCTGGTCTGACGCAGCGATCGGGACGCTCTGTTGATCGTCCACTGCGGATTGTTAGCCTGTCTGTGGCCCGGCACCCGCCGGGCCACAGACAGGGGGGAACATGGGGGACGCAGTCAAGGTCGATCCGCACGGCCTGACGAACGTGGGGAAGAAGACACAGGAGATCGCCGCCCTGATGCCGGGCGAGCTGGGGCGAATACAGAAACCGTCCGACGAGGCGGTCGCCGTACTCGGAGGCTGGTCCACGGGAGCCGCGCTCGCCGCGTGCACGCAGGCCTGGGAGGACCGCCTGCGCGCGCTCGCCGCGGAGGTCGACACCAACGGCCTCAACATGGTGACCGCTGCGAAGAACTACACGGACGCCGAGTTCTCCGTGTACGGCGGCATGGGCGGTGGCCGCTGATGGTCGACTTCCTCCAGCTCCGGGATGCCCGGCCGGACAAGTTGCGCGCGGCCGCGGAGGCCTATGAATCGTTGGGAAAGGTGAACGGCGAGCACTTCGAGGCGGTGAAGGAGGCTGCTCGCTGGATAAGCCACGGGGGCAAGTGGACGGGTACGGCCGCCGAGGCCGCGACGAAGAAACTCCAGCAGACGAACACCAGGCTCGACGGCTCGCACAAGGCGTTGCACGCCACTGCCGTACTCCTGCGGGAGGCCGGTGAGGCGTTCGAGCTCGCCCAGGCCAAACTCCACGGCGCCGTCGACGAAGCCGTGCGAGCCGGATTCACGGTCGGATCGGACGGCTCCATCACGTATCCCGCGCCGACGGAGGCCGACAAGCACGACGGGGACTACGACGCGCCGAAACGTGCCCAGGCACTGGTCAACCGCATCAACCAGGCCCTCACCGAAGCCACCTCCGCCGATCAGCGGGTCGCTGATCGGCTGGGCAAGATCACCGCGGGCGTCAAGGCCGGCTACGAGCTGAACCCCGATGCGGCGACCACCGAGCTGGACGCGATCGAGGAGCTCGGACGGCAGCTGACCGCGGCCGGCTGGCCGGCCAAGGACGCCTCGCCGGCGCAGGTGCACGACTGGTGGATGGGCCTCTCGTCGGTGGAGCAGCAGAGGCTCATCGCCGAGCACCCCGACCAGCTCGGCAACCGGGACGGGATCCCGGCGGCGGCACGTAACCAGGCCAACCAGATCCTGCTGCCGCGGCTGATCGAGCAGTACGAGAAGAAGGAGAAGACGGGCCACCTGTCGGACGCCGAGAAGAAGAAGCTGGAGGGCTTCAAGGACATCCAGAAGCGGATCGACGGAAAGCTTCCCGATGGTGGCGGGCCGGGCTCCAACCCGCCGCTGCTGCTGTTGGGGATCGGCGACCAGGGGCAGGGCCGCGCGATCCTGTCCTGGGGCGACCCGGACAAGGCACGGAACGTCTCGTCGATGGTGCCCGGACTGAACAGCGACCTGTCGGGCGCCGGAAAGGGCGACGCATCCTCGGCACTGCGGGTCTACCGGTCGGCCGAGACGGCCGCGACGGACAACCACGAGCCCGGCGGGCCGAGTATCGCGTCCGTGTTCTGGCTGGGTTACGACGCCCCGCAGCTGGACGGCCCCTCAGTGCTCACGAAGGAGCGGGCGGTCGACGGAGGGGCCGCGTACAACCAGTTCATCACCGGGCTCCGTGCCAGCCACGAGGGCTGGCCGGCGCACATGACCTCGATTGGGCACAGCTACGGATCCCTGGTGGTCGGACAGTCGACCCAACGCCCCGGCGGCCTCGCCGCGGATGACATCGTCCTGGTCGGCAGCCCGGGTGTCGGGGTGGACAAGGCGTCGAAGCTCGGGGTCGGCGCGGACCACGTGTACGTCGGCACGGCCAAGGCCGACCCGGTGGCCGCCGCTCCAGCCCCCGGGATGCTCGTTCCCGGCGTCGCGGCGTACGAGGCGCTGGTGCACCCCGACGGTTCCTGGCACGGGACGGATCCGGCCAGCCAGACCTTCGGTGGGCAGCGCTTCGCGGTGGCGGACGGAACGGTGGACGACTCCCACGACAACTACTTCGGGAAGCGCGACAAGGGCGGTGACTCGCTCGCCAACATCGGCAGGATCGTGAGCGGCCACGGGAGCACGATCACCCGGCAGGATCCGAGGTGAGGCTCACGGTGCGGCGGGTAGCGGTGCCCGTGGTGGTGCTGGCGCTGATCGGCTGGTGCTTCTGGCCGGAGTCCGATGAACCGGCCGTGCCGGTCGACCGGGCGCAGCAGCAGATCGAGGCCGAACTCACCGCGGTGGCGGGGGCCTTCCAGCCCGGACTCCAGTGGACCGAGGCGGGCTACGGCAGCGAGGCTTACCTGACCGGATTCTGCGGTACCGCCGGATGCAAGAAGACGGGCCGGGGCGCACTGTCCGCCGGCCAGGTGGCTCGGGTCCGGATCACGCCGAGGAGGTGGAGCGAGCCGCTCGACGTGGTCCAGGCGCTTTGGTCCGGGAAGGGCTACTCGGTCCGGCGCGAAGGGGGTTCCGTGGAGGTGAACGGCTCGCGGTTCAGCCTCCGGTTCGACGTGGACGTGAACGGCTGCGCCAGGCTGGAGGCCTCCGTTTTCGACGTCGTCGACACCACCGGGCCCGACGGGTACGGCGGCTTCACCCAGGGGCCGAAGGACAGCTACAAGGAGTGCGCAACCATCGACGACCCGTACTGGTCGCACTGATGGCGTCAGGCCCGCCCGGTCCGGAATCCTTCGGGCCGGGCTGGCCTGTCGGTGCGTGGCCATAGACTCGGAGTGCCATGAGTAGCCTCTTTGACGACCTCCCGCTCCCCGGTTTCGAGGCCCCCGCCGCCGGGCCCGCCGCCGGGTCGAAGCAGCAGCCCGCCGCCGCGCCCATTGACGAGGAGCCGCCGCCGTACGAGGACGACGTCCCGTACGACGCGTACGAGGAGGCGATCCCGGAGGGGCTCTTCCGGACCGACCACGCCGCGGAGACCGAGCGGGACTCCTGGTACCGCAACGGCGCCCCCCGCACCGTGGTCGACCCGGTCCAGCTGCTGGAGGGGATGAACGACCCGCAGCGCGAGGCCGTGCTGCACGCGGGCTCGCCGCTGCTCATCGTGGCCGGCGCCGGCTCCGGCAAGACGCGGGTGCTGACCCACCGGATCGCCCACCTGCTGGGCGCCCGCGGGGTGCAGCCGGGCGAGATCCTGGCGATCACCTTCACTAACAAGGCGGCCGGCGAGATGCGCGAGCGCGTCGAGCAGCTGGTCGGGCCGCGGGCCCGGGCGATGTGGGTCTCCACCTTCCACAGCGCCTGCGTGCGGATCCTGCGCCGCGAGTCCAAGCTGCTCGGCTTCACCTCGTCGTTCTCGATCTACGACTCGGCGGACTCGCAGCGGCTGATGTCCCTGGTCTGCCGGGACCTCGACCTCGACCCGAAGCAGTTCCCGCCGAAGTCCTTCACCGCGAAGATCAGCAACCTGAAGAACGAGCTGATCGACGAGGAGACGTACGCGGACCAGGCCGCCAACCCGACGGAGAAGAAGCTCGCCGAGGCGTACTTCCTCTACCAGCGGCGGCTGCGCGAGGCCAACGCGCTCGACTTCGACGACATCATCATGACGACGGTGAACCTGCTCCAGGCCTTCCCCGACGTCGCGGAGCACTACCGGCGGCGGTTCCGGCACATCCTGGTCGACGAGTACCAGGACACCAACCACGCCCAGTACATGCTGGTGCGCGAGCTCAGCGGGGGCGCCGTCGCCAGTGCCCCGAAGCGCACCGCGGACGGGGACTTCGTGAACCCGGCGGCCGGGCGGCTGGCCGAGGTGCCGCCGGCCGAGCTCTGCGTCGTCGGTGACGCGGACCAGTCGATCTACGCCTTCCGCGGCGCGACGATCCGCAACATCCTCCAGTTCGAGGAGGACTACCCGAACGCGACCACGATCCTGCTGGAGCAGAACTACCGCTCCACCCAGACCATCCTGAGCGCCGCCAACGCCGTCATCGAGCGGAACACCAGCCGCCGGGAGAAGAAGCTCTGGACGGCCGGCGACCACGGCGAGAAGGTCGTCGGGTACGTCGCGGACGACGAGCACGGCGAGGCCCAGTTCATCGCCGACGAGATCGACCGGCTGACCGACGCGGGCGACGCCAAGCCCGGCGACGTCGCGATCTTCTACCGGACCAACGCGCAGTCCCGTGTGTTCGAGGAGGTGTTCATCCGGGTCGGCCTGCCCTACAAGGTGGTCGGCGGGGTGCGCTTCTACGAGCGCAAGGAGGTCAGGGACGTCCTGGCGTACCTGCGGGTGCTCTCCAACCCGGAGGACACCGTGCCGCTGCGCCGGATCCTCAACGTGCCCAAGCGCGGCATCGGCGAGCGGGCCGAGGCGATGATCGACGCGCTGGCCTCGCGCGAGCGGATCTCCTTCGCGCAGGCGCTCCAGCGGGTGGACGAGGCGTACGGGATGGCCGCGCGGTCGGCGAACGCGGTGCGCAAGTTCAACGAGCTGATGGCCGGGCTGCGGCAGGTCGTCGCCTCGGGCGCCGGGCCGGCCGCGGTGCTGGAGGCGGTGCTGGAGGAGACGGGGTACCTCGCCGAGCTCCAGTCCTCGACCGACCCGCAGGACGAGACCCGGGTGGAGAACCTCCAGGAGCTCGCGTCGGTGGCCCTGGAGTACGAGCAGGACCCGGGCGAGCGGCCCGACGCGGGCGAGGACGGTGCGCCGCCGGTCGGCTCGCTGGCCGACTTCCTGGAGCGGGTCGCGCTGGTCGCCGACTCCGACCAGATCCCGGACGAGGACGAGGAGGGGCAGGGCGTCATCACGATGATGACCCTGCACACCGCCAAGGGCCTGGAGTTCCCGGTGGTCTTCCTGACCGGCATGGAGGACGGGATCTTCCCGCACATGCGGGCGCTCAACCAGGTCAAGGAGCTGGAGGAGGAGCGGCGGCTCGCGTACGTCGGGCTCACCCGCGCGCGGGAGCGGCTCTACCTGACCCGCTCGGTGCTGCGCAGCGCCTGGGGCCAGCCCTCGTACAACCCGGCCTCGCGGTTCCTGGAGGAGATCCCGGAGAACCTGGTCGAGTGGAAGCGGACGGGGGCGGCCCCGGTGCCGGCCTCGCGCGGGTACTCCTCGGGGTCGTCCTGGGGCGGCAGGTCCACCGGCTCGGGCTTCGGCGGCTCGGGTGGGTCCGGCGGTTCCTCGCGCGGCGGGGCGCGCGGCGGGGCTGCGGCCTCGCCGAAGGCGGGCTGGGGGCAGTCGGCGCGGCGGGCCGGCGCGGCGGTCGAGCGGGAGGTCGTGGCCCTGGCGGTCGGGGACCGGGTCACCCACGACACCTTCGGGCTGGGCACGGTGGTGGCCACCACGGGCGTCGGGGACAAGGCGCAGGCCACCGTCGACTTCGGGACGGAGGGGCGCAAGCAGCTGCTGCTGCGGTACGCGCCGGTGGAGAAGCTCTGACGGCCGGCGGCCCCCGGGCCGCCGGCCGGGCAGCCGGTGCCCGGACGGCCGACGGCTCGGTCAGCGAGGGTCCAGGCCGTTGGCGAGGAACCACGGCAGCGGGTCGACCGGCCCGCTGCCGCCGGGCGGCCGGATCTCGAAGTGCAGGTGCGGCCCGGTGCTGTTGCCGCTGCTGCCGACGAAGGCGATGACGTCGCCCTGCTTCACCGGCCCCTTGCGGATCTTGTACGCCCGCAGGTGGCAGTACCAGGCCTCGGTGCCGTCGGACATCTTCAAGATCGTCATGTAGCCGTACGACGGGTTCCACTGCGTGCGGATCGTGCCGTCGGTGACGGCCATGACCGGGGTGCCGCCGTCGACGGGGAAGTCGATCCCGGTGTGGCGGTTGGCCCAGTGGGTGCCGGCCTCCCCGAACAGCTCGCCGAGGCCGTGCTGGGCGACCGGCATGACCACCTTGGGCTGGGCCGGTTCGGCGGTGGGCTCGGCGGCCGGCTGGGCGGCCGGGGCGGGGGCGGGCTGGTCGCCGGAGAGCGGCTGGCGGGCGTCGCCGCGTGAGGCCTGGCCGGCGCCGTCCACGGCGATCGCCTGCTGGGCGGCGGCCCGGGCGGGCGCGTTGTCCGGCGCGTCCGCGGCCGTGGCCTGCTCGGGAACCAGGCCGGCGGCCTGGGTGCGCTGCTGGCCGGCCTCGCCCTGGACGGTGACGGCGGCGGCCGCCGCCACTCCGAGCGCGGCCACCGAGGGCAGGGCGACGCGCAGCAGCGCCGTCCGGGTGGCGGCCTTGGCGGCGCCGCGGCGCTGGGCGCGCGACTGCTCGCGGGCGGCCAGGCGCAGCTCCGCCCGGGTCGGGCGGGCGGCGGCGTCGGGAGCCATCGGGGGCTGCCTCCTCGGTGGGCCTCGGGCACGTCGTCGGGCGAGGGGAAAACTGCCGAGACTGTAGCCGTAACGCCGACATGCGGACAAAAGTCCGTAAGTCAAGAGGGGAGTTGGCGGGCTGTGGACGGATTTTTGCGGGCCCGCCGGTGGAAGACTCGAGGTGACCGGCGGGTAGCAAGCGGTTGGGCTGTGATTTTCCCCTCCTCTTGAGGGGCGGCACGGTCGGCGGGGCCGGGTGGCGCTAACCTCCCCTCAGGTTTGTTATTGGTGGTTAACCGCGCCCGTGCCCGACGAGGTCTGGGGTGGTGGACGACGAAGTCCAGGAGGCAGTGATGGGTGTGTCAGGGCCGATCCGTGTGGTGGTCGCCAAGCCCGGGCTCGACGGTCACGACCGCGGCGCCAAGGTCATCGCGCGTGCCCTGCGCGACGCCGGTATGGAGGTCATCTACACCGGCCTGCACCAGACGCCCGAGCAGATCGTCGACACCGCGATCCAGGAGGACGCGGACGGCATCGGGCTGTCGGTCCTCTCCGGCGCGCACATGACGCTCTGCGCGCGGGTGCTGGAGCTGCTGAAGGAGCGCGAGGCGGAGGACATCAAGGTCTTCTGCGGCGGGATCATCCCGGACGAGGACATCGTCGAGCTCAAGGCCATGGGCGTCGCCGACATCTTCACCCCGGGCACGCCGACCCGGGACGTGGTGGCGTGGGTCGAGGCGAACCTCCGGGCCGCCGGCTAGGACCGCCGCCCGACGGGCCGGTACGGGGATCACCCCCGTACCGGCCCGCGTGCGTTCCCGGGTCAGGCGCCGAGCTCGGCGAGCATGGCCTCGCGGAACCGCAGCGTGGCGGCCAGCCGGGTGAAGGTCTCGGCCCAGGCGGTGGCGGGGGCGGTGCCGGCGGCCAGCTCCTCGACGGCGGCGGCGGTCCCGGGGGCGAGCGCGCGCTCGGTCATCCCGAGCACCCCGCTGTGGCTCCACGGGTACGCGCCGGAGGCGGCGGCCCGGGCGAGGGCGGCGACCACGGCGGTGGAGAGCGGCGGCGTCCACGGGGTGGCGCAGGCGCCGAGCAGTTGGAAGGCCTCGCCGAGGCCGTGCACCTCGATGAACGCGGCCGTCCAGGCGGCGCGTTCGGCGGGCGGCAGGACGGAGAGCAGCTTGGCGGGGGCGCCCGTCGTCCGGGGCGGGCGGGCCCGCCGGTGGTCCGGCGCGGGGACGGGGGCCGGGCCGAGGAGCGCCCGGGCCCAGCCGGCGTCCTGCTGGCGGACGGCGGCCCGGGCCCAGGCCTCGCGCAGGTCGTCGGCCCAGCTGCTGTTGGTCTCGTCGATGCTGTCGCCGACCCGCAGGGTGAGGAGCTCGCCCGGGGTCAGGCCGGTGGTCTCGTGCCAGACGGCCAGCGGCGCCGCGGCGATCACCTCGCCGAACCACCAGGCCCGTTCGCCGCGCCCGGTCGGCGACCTGAGCGGTATGCCGTCGCGCTGCATCGCCGGGTCGCATTCGGCGGGCGGGGTGACCAGCAGGTGCGTGCCGCGCTCGGAGAGGCGGACGGCGGCCCGGGCGCGTTCGGCCATGCGGCCGGCGAGGGTGGAGCCGGGGAGTGTCGAGAGCAGTTCGGCGGCGGTGGCGCGGACGTTCTTGCTGCGGTCGCCGAGGGCGGCTTCCAGGAAGGGCTCGTCCGCGAGGGAGAGGCCGTCCTGGAGGGCGTCCAGGAAGAGCAGGCGGTCCTCGGCGCGCTCGCCGGGCCAGGTGCTCCGGAGCAGGGCGAGGCCGGCGGCGGGCTCGCTGCGGCGGAGCAGCGTGAGGTGGGTGACGCGCTCGGCGAAGAGGCCCTCGTGCCAGAGGCGGTCGTCGCCGGGCCCGGCGGTGCCGGCGGGTGCTCCGGCGGTGGTGCGCAGGACGAAGCGCCAGTCGGGGTTGCGGGGGGCGAGCCAGCGGCCGAGCGGGCCGGCCAGGGCGACCGCGTCGGGCCGCAGCTCGCTGCGGGCGCGGGCGGCGTCGAGCAGCGCCGGGACGAGCACGGCGGGCGGGCGGAAGCCGCGGGCCCGGGCGGTGGCGAGCCACTGGGGGAGCAGTTCGGCGAGGCCGGCGAGGGCGGCGGTGCCGGTGCCGCGGGTGCCGAGGAGGACGGAGAGGCGGCGGGCGGCGGGGGCGGGGAGCTCGGGGCGGTCGTCCTCGGGGGCGGGGTCGGGGAGGGGCCCGGCGACGGGGGTGGGGAGGGCGCCGGCCCGGCGGCGGACGGTCTCCAGGGCGGCGAGTTCGAGGAGGGCGGTGGCGGAGTCGGTGCGGTCGACGGCCTGGTGGGCGGGGGACTCGCCGTGGAGCTCGGGGAGCGCGCGGCGGTCGGTGCCGAGGAGGGCGGTGGTGCGGAGGGACTCCCAGGGGTCGGGCACGTGGGCTCCTGAGGTTGTGGTGTGGGTGGTGCGGGCGCTCGGCGGGCGCCGGTTACGGGGTGGTGAGGTTGATCGGGCGGTGGTCGGGGCCCCAGGCGGTGACGGGGGTGAAGCCCCGGTGACCGTGCTCGCCGAAGACGGTGAGGGGGCGGCCGGTGGAGACGGCGGCGAGCCGCCAGAGGGCGGGCTCGGGGGTGGCGGCGCGGTGGACGGGGAGGGTGTGCCGGCCGTCGGTGAGGTGCCAGCCGTCGGGGGTGAGGACGGGGACGGTGGCGGTGAGGACGGTGGGCCAGGCGTCGAGCCAGGGGTCGTCGGCGACGGCGGTGCCGTACCCGGCGACGGCCTCGGCGGCGGTGAGGCCGGGCGGCGGGGTGGCGGGGCCGGGCTCGGGGGCGCCGTAGCGGGTGCCGAGGACGGCGCGCAGCGGGCGGGCGCCGGGGTGGAAGGCGAGGTCGGCTTCCAGGACGTGGCCGGTGGGGAGGGCGAGGTCGGGGGCCTGGCCGGGGCGGCCGAAGGCGAGCAGGAGGGCGGTGCGGCCGGTCTTGGCGCCGCGCAGCCAGAGGCGGCGGGTGGTGAGGCGGTCGTCCGCGCCGCCGTCCATCGGCGAGGTGCGGCTGCCGAGGACGTGCCAGCGGTCGCGGACGGTCGGGCCGGACAGGAGGTCGGCGGTGTCCGTGGTGTAGCCGACCCGGGCGCGGACGGTGGCGGCGAGCGGGGCGGGCAGTTCGTCGACCCGGGTGGCGGCGGTGGCGAGCAGGTGGAGCATGGCGTACTCCTCGAGGAGGTGCTGCTGGGGGGTGCTGTCGAGTTCGCGGACGCGGGCGGCGAGGCCGGTCGCCTGGGCGTCGACCATGCGGGCCGCGACCTCCTCCCAGGGGCCGCCGGCGGACCGGTCGGCCAGGCCGTGGCGGATCCGGTCGGTCAGCCGCAGCCGCAGTTCGGCGGCGCCGGCGGCGACCCGGGCGGAGCGCTTCTCGGCGCGCCGGCGGGCGGCGGCCGGGTCGGCGGGGGCCTCGGGCCGGACGGGGCGCAGCCCGGCCCGTTCCCGTCGCGCCGTCAGCCAGTCGGACGCCCAGTCGGTGGGCTCGGCGGCCGGGACGGACCCGGGGGTGCCGCTCCAGAACAGCAGCAGCCCGAGGGCGTGCTTGCAGGGGAACTTCCGGCTCGGGCAGGTGCACGTGTAGGCGGGCGTGGCCAGCTCGACCACCGTCCGGTAGGGCGTGCGCCCGTTGCCGCCGCACTCGCCCCAGAGCGCGCTGCCGTCGGTGCCCGTGGCCGACCAGGACGCGGGCGAGGAGAGCTTGCCCGCGGCCTTCCGCGAGGCGGCGTCGGGCGCCAGGGACAGGACGTGTTCGGTGCTCCAGCGTTCCTCCATGCCGACGACGGTAGATCCGGGGACTGACAGTCCCGGTGGCCGAACTGAGGTCCGGTCAGGATTGTCAGTGGGCCGGTGCAGGCTTGTTCCCGCAGGCCGGGACGCCGACCTGGCTCCCCCCGATCACCTCGCCGCCCGCCACGGGTGTGTCCGGCGGCCGACCCGAAGGAGCCCCTATGACCGACGTTCTGCGGCAGCACGCGGAGCACGCCTTCGCGGCGGAGCTGGCCGCGCTGGCCGCGCAGGACGACCGTCCGCGCCCCGAACGCTGGAAGCTGTCCCCGTGGGCGGTGGCCACCTACCTGCTGGGCGGCGAACTGCCGGACGGAACGGTGGTCACGCCCAAGTACGTCGGGCCGCGCCGGGTGGTCGAGGTCGCCGTGACGACGCTGGCGACGGACCGCGCGCTGCTGCTGCTCGGCGTGCCGGGGACGGCGAAGACGTGGGTGTCGGAGCATCTCGCGGCCGCGGTCAGCGGCGATTCGACGCTGCTGGTGCAGGGCACGGCCGGTACGCCGGAGGAGGCCCTCCGGTACGGGTGGAACTACGCGCAGCTGCTGACCAACGGGCCGAGCCGGGAGGCGCTGGTGCCGTCGCCGCTGATGCGGGCGATGACGGACGGGAAGATCGCCCGGGTCGAGGAGCTGACCCGCATTCCGGCCGACGTGCAGGACAGCCTGATCACCGTCCTGTCGGAGAAGACGCTGCCGGTGCCGGAGCTGGGCGGCGAGACGCAGGCGGTGCGGGGCTTCAACCTGATCGCCACCGCCAACGACCGGGACCGCGGCGTGAACGAGCTGTCGAGCGCCCTGCGCCGGCGGTTCAACACCGTGGTGCTGCCACTGCCCGGCTCGCTGGAGGAGGAGGTGGAGATCGTCACCCGGCGGGTCGGCCAGCTCGGCCGCTCGCTGGAGCTGCCCGAACTGCCCGGCGGCGCCGAGGAGATCCGGCGGGTGGTCACCGTCTTCCGCGAGCTCCGGGCCGGGGTCACGGTGGACGGCCGGACGAAGGTGAAGTCGCCGAGCGCCACCCTGTCGACGGCCGAGGCGATCTCGGTGGTGACCAACGGCATGGCGCTGGCCGCGCACTTCGGGGACGGCGTGCTGCGGGCCGGGGACGTCGCCGCCGGTGTGATCGGGGCCGTCGTGCGCGATCCGGCGGCCGACCAGGTGGTGTGGCGCGAGTACGTCGAGGGCGTGCTGCGGGAGCGTGACGGCTGGAAGGACTTCTACCGCGCCGCCCGAGAGAACGCCCGCTGATCGCATCGCAGTTCGAGGTTGGAGGAGGGAGGGCGCGATGAGCGAGCGGAACGGCGCAGAGGTGACCCTGCTGGGGGTGCGGCACCACGGGCCCGGTTCGGCCCGCGCGGTGGCGGCCGCGCTGGAGCGGCTGGAGCCGGACGTGGTGCTGGTCGAGGGCCCGCCGGAGGCCGATCCGATCATCGGGCTGGCGGGCGAGAAGACGATGGTGCCGCCGGTCGCCCTGCTCGCCCACGCCGTGGACGACCCGGCCCGCGCCGCGTTCTGGCCGTACGCGGAGTTCTCCCCGGAGTGGGTGGCGATCCGGTACGGCGTCGACGCCGGACTGCCGGTGCACTTCATCGACCTCCCGGCGGCGTACGGCCTCGCGGCGGACACCGGCGCCGGGGAGGGGGCCGGCGGCGCGGGCGCGGAGGAACGGCCGGGGGACCCGATCGGGCTGCTCGCCGAGGCCGCCGGCCACGACGACCCGGAGCGCTGGTGGGAGGACGTGGTCGAGCACCGCTCGCCCGGCGCCGACGCACTGGCCCCGTTCGCCGCGGTGGCCGAGGCGATGACGGCGCTGCGCGAGGCCGGGGTGGCGGGCGGCGCCGCCCGGCGGGACGACCTGCGCGAGGCGTACATGCGCCGGCAGATCAGGGCCGCCAAGCGGGCGGGGCACCGGCGGATCGCCGTGGTCTGCGGCGCCTTCCACGTGCCCGCGCTGGCCACCATGCCGACCGTCGCCCACGACCGGGCCCTGCTGGCCGGCCTGCCGAGGAAGGTGAGGACCGACATCACCTGGGTGCCCTGGACGCACCGCCGGCTCGCGCAGGCCGGCGGCTACGGCGCCGGGATCGTCTCGCCGGGCTGGTACCGCCACCTGTTCGCGGAACCGGGCGACCCGCTGCCCTCCTGGCTGACCAGGGCCGCCGAGCTGCTCCGGGCCGAGGACCACCCGGTCTCCTCCGCCCACGTCATCGAGGCCGTCCGGCTGGCCCGGACGCTCGCCGTGGTCCGCGGCCGCCCGCTGGCCGGCCTGGCCGAGACGCTGGACGCCGTCCGCGCGGTGATGTGCGACGGCTCGGACGTCGCCCTCGCCCTGGTGCAGGACCGGCTGGTGATCGGCGACGCGCTCGGCGAGGTCCCGGACGGCGCCCCGGCGGTGCCCCTCCAGCGGGACCTCACCGGGCTCCAGCGCTCGCTGCGGCTCAAGCCCGGTCCGGAGCCGCGCGAGCTCGACCTCGACCTGCGCGAGGAGACCGGCGCGGCCCGCTCCCGGCTGCTGCACCGGCTGCGGCTGCTCGGCATCGACTGGGGCGTGCCCGTCCGGTCCGCGGTGAGCTCGACGGGCACGTTCCGCGAGAGCTGGCGGCTCTGCTGGCAGCCCGATTTCGCCGTCCGGATCGCCGAGGCCGCCCAGTGGGGCACCACGGTCGAGGCCGCGGCGGCCGGGAAGGCCGCCGCCACGGCCCGGGCGGCGACGGAACTCGCCGAGCTGACCGGCCTGGTGGAGACGTGCCTGCTCGCCGGGCTCGGCGGCGCCCTGCCGGCGGTGATGCGGGTGCTCGCCGACCGCGCCGCGCTGGACACCGACGTCGCCCACCTCGCCGGCGCGCTGCCCGCGCTGGTCCGCGCACTGCGCTACGGCGACGTCCGCGGCACCGACGACGGTGCGCTCGCCGGGGTCGCGGCCGGCCTCGCCGACCGGATCTGCGCCGGCCTGCCGCCCGCCTGCACCGGGTTGGACGCCACCCGCGCGGCGGCGATGCGCGGCCACCTCGACGAGGTGCACGGCGCGATCGGCCTGCTGGCACCGGACGGCGACCTCGCCGAGCGGTGGGCCGCCACCCTGCGGGCGGTCGCCCGCCGCGAACCGGCCGGAGGCCCCGCCACCGGCGCTCCCGGCCTGCTGCGCGGCCGCGCCGTCCGGCTGCTGCTGGACGACGGACGCCTCGACCCCGAGGAGGCCGGCCGCCGGATGGGCCTGGTCCTCTCGGCCGCCAACGCCCCGGCCGACGCGGCCGGCTGGGTCGAGGGCTTCCTCGCGGGCGGCGGCGCCCTGCTGCTGCACGACCCGCGCCTGCTGGGCCTGCTCGACGCCTGGCTGACGGCGGTGCCGGCCGAGGCCTTCACCGACGTGCTGCCGCTGCTGCGCCGCACCTTCTCCGCCCTGGAGGCGGGCGTCCGGACCACCGTCGGCAGCCGGGTCGCGGCCGGCCCGCTCGGCGCCGAGCCGGCGGCGGACGACGACACCGGTCCCGGGCTCGACCGGGCCCGGGCCGACGCCGCCCTGCCGGTGGTCGCGACACTGCTCGGCCTGCCCGGCCGCCCGGCCGACCCCGGCGGCGGCGTGGCACGCATCCCGCGCCAGGCCGCCGGCCGCGACACCTGACCGCAGACCACGAAGGAGCACCGATGGCAGTGACCACCCCCCTCGCCGCCGAGGAGCGGCTGCGCCGCTGGCGGCTGGTGCTCGGCGGCGAGGCGGACGGCACGGGCTGCACCCTGCGCGGCCGGGACGCCGCCATGGACGGCGCGCTCGGCGCGCTGTACCGCGGGGCGCCCGAGGAGGGCCGGGCGGGCCGGGCGGGTCGCCGCGGCGCGGGCCTGGGCGCCTCGGCGCCGCAGGTGGCGCGCTGGCTGGGCGACATCCGCGCGTACTTCCCGTCCACCGTCGTCCGGCTGATGCAGCAGGACGCCATCACCCGGCTCGGCCTGGACCGGCTGCTGCTGGAGCCGGAGATGCTGGAGGCCGTCGAGCCCGACGTCCACCTGGTCGCCACCCTGCTCTCGCTCAAGCACGCGCTGCCCGAGACGACCCGGGAGACGGCCCGCGCGGTGGTCGGCAGGGTGGTCACCGAGCTGGAGCGCCGGCTCGCCGACCGCACCCGCGCCACCCTGGGCGGCGCGCTGGACCGCAGCGCCAGGGTGAACCGCCCGCGCCACCGCGACATCGACTGGGACCGCACCATCCGGGCCAACCTGAAGAACCACCTGCCCGAGCACGGCACGGTCGTCCCCGAGCGGCTGGTCGGCCACGCCCGGGCCCGGCGCGCGGTGAGGAAGGACGTCATCCTCTGCGTCGACCAGTCCGGCTCGATGGCCCCGTCCGTCGTGCACGCGGCCGTCTTCGGCGCGGTGCTCGCCTCGATGAGGTCGCTGGACACCCGCCTGGTCGTCTTCGACACCGCGGTGGCCGACCTCACCGAGCAGCTCACCGACCCGGTGGACGTCCTGTTCGCCACGCGGCTCGGCGGCGGCACCGACATCAACCGGGCGCTCGCCTACTGCCAGTCGAGGATCACCCGCCCGTCGGAGACGGTCGTGGTGCTGATCAGCGACCTCTACGAGGGCGGCGTCCGGGACGGGATGCTCAAGCGGGTGGCGGCGATGAAGGCGGCCGGCGTCCAGTTCGTCGCGCTGCTCGCGCTCTCCGACGAAGGCGCCCCCGCGTACGACCACGCGCACGCGGCGGCGCTGGCCGCGCTCGGAGCCCCCGCGTTCGCCTGCACGCCCGACGCCTTCCCGGAGATCATGGCGGCGGCGATCGAGCGGCGGCCGATCCCGGTGCCGGAGCGGGAAACCTGATCACCCGGGGTGCGGGTTCACCCGGACGAGCGAACCCGCACCCGCCCGGACCCCCCGTTCCGCCCTCCCGCTGAGCAGGGCGCCCGACACGCGGAGGCAGGCTCGCTGTGACGGTTCTCACCCAAGACGGGCCGGTCCCGGGCGAAACACTCCCGTCGTCCGGGGATAACCTGCCAGACGGACGTGACGCGCGTGTTGATTGACGTGTGCGCCCGTGGCTGTGTGGGCCGCAAGGCCGTACTTCTGCGTACCCGCACCGCCCCGACGACCCGCAGCGAAGATCCTGCCGTGGCACGCTCGTAGAGACACAATCCGCGACCACGAACAAGGACAAACACGTGGACCTGTTCGAGTACCAGGCGAGGGACCTCTTCGCCAAGCACGGTGTTCCCGTGCTTGACGGTGATGTCATCGAGACCGCCGCAGACGCTGCCGCCATCGCGGAGCGCTTCGGCGGCCGCGCCGTCGTCAAGGCTCAGGTGAAGGTGGGTGGCCGAGGCAAGGCCGGTGGCGTGAAGCTCGCCGCCGACCCGGCGGACGCCGTCGCCAAGGCCGAGGCGATCCTCGGCATGGACATCAAGGGCCACACCGTTCACAAGGTGATGCTGGCCCAGACCGCGGACATCAAGGACGAGTACTACGTCTCGTTCCTGCTGGACCGCACCAACCGCACCTTCCTGGCCATGGCCAGCGTCGAGGGCGGTGTGGAGATCGAGGTCGTCGCCGAGCAGAACCCCGACGCGCTCGCCAAGATCCCGGTCGACGCCAACGAGGGTGTCACCCCGGAGAAGGCCGCCGAGATCGTCGCCGCCGCGAAGTTCCCGGCCGAGATCGCGGACCAGGTCGCCGACGTCCTGCAGAAGCTCTGGGTCGTCTTCATCAAGGAGGACGCCCTCCTGGTCGAGGTCAACCCGCTGATCAAGTCCGGCGACGGCAAGATCATCGCGCTCGACGGCAAGGTCTCCCTGGACGAGAACGCCGAGTTCCGCCAGCCCGAGCACGAGGCGCTCGAGGACAAGGCCGCCGCCAACCCGCTGGAGGCGGCGGCGAAGGCCAAGGGCCTGAACTACGTCAAGCTCGACGGCGAGGTCGGCATCATCGGCAACGGCGCGGGTCTCGTCATGAGCACCCTCGACGTGGTCGCCTACGCGGGCGAGAAGCACGGCGGCGTCAAGCCCGCCAACTTCCTCGACATCGGTGGCGGCGCCTCCGCCGAGGTGATGGCCAACGGCCTGGAGATCATCCTGGGCGACCCCGACGTCAAGTCGGTCTTCGTCAACGTCTTCGGTGGCATCACCGCGTGCGACGCCGTGGCCAACGGCATCGTGCAGGCCCTGGAGCTGCTCTCGTCGAAGGGCGAGGCCGTCACCAAGCCGCTCGTCGTCCGTCTCGACGGCAACAACGCGGAGCTGGGTCGCAAGATCCTCGACGACGCGAACCACCCGCTGGTCCAGCGCGTGGACACCATGGACGGCGCGGCCGACCGCGCCGCCGAGCTGGCCAACAAGTAAGGAAGGGGACTTTCACACCATGGCTATCTTCCTTACCAAGGACAGCAAGGTCATCGTTCAGGGCATGACCGGCGCCGAGGGCATGAAGCACACCCGCCGCATGCTCGCCTCCGGCACCCAGATCGTCGGCGGTGTCAACCCGCGCAAGGCCGGCACCACGGTCGACGTCGACGGCACCGAGATCCCGGTCTTCGGCTCCGTCGCCGAGGCCATGAAGGAGACCGGCGCCGACGTCTCCGTCCTCTTCGTGCCGCCGGCCTTCACCAAGGCCGCCGTCATCGAGGCCATCGACGCCGAGATCGGCCTGGCCGTCGTCATCACCGAGGGCGTCCCGGTGCACGACACCGCCGCCTTCTGGGCCTACGCCGGTTCGAAGGGCAACAAGACCCGGATCATCGGCCCGAACTGCCCCGGCCTGATCAGCCCCGGACAGTCGAACGCCGGCATCATCCCGGCCGACATCACCACCTCCGGCAAGATCGGCCTGGTCTCGAAGTCGGGCACCCTGACCTACCAGCTCATGTACGAGCTGCGCGACATCGGCTTCTCCTCGGCCGTGGGCATCGGCGGTGACCCGGTCATCGGCACCACCCACATCGACGCCCTCAAGGCGTTCCAGGAGGACCCGGAGACCGAGCTCATCGTCATGATCGGTGAGATCGGCGGCGACGCCGAGGAGCGTGCCGCGGCCTACATCGCCGAGCACGTCACCAAGCCGGTCGTCGGCTACGTCGCGGGCTTCACCGCCCCCGAGGGCAAGACCATGGGCCACGCCGGCGCCATCGTCTCCGGCTCCTCGGGCACCGCCCAGGCGAAGAAGGAGGCCCTTGAGGCCGCCGGTGTCAAGGTCGGCAAGACGCCGTCCGAGACCGCCCGCCTGGCGCGCGAGCTCATCGGCTGACGCCACCCGCTCGTCGAGCGCCCCCGTCCGGAATCCCGGGCGGGGGCGCTCGCCGTTGCGGCGGCCGGCCGGCGGGTCTCAGCGGTCGGTCGCGCAGGGACGCAGGGACCAGAGGGTGCACGCGACCGGGCCGGTCGCGGCCGGGCCGGGCGGGGGCAGGGCGTCGGCGGAACGCCCCGCGGCCGGCAGCTCCCACAGGCGGCCCCCGGGCGGCGGCGGGTCGACCACCACCGGTTCGACGCCCGGCGTGGTGCTGCACCAGAGGCTGCGCACGCCCGTGACCGGGGCGTCCGGGGGAGCGGGGACGGCGCCGTCGGCCGCCGGAGCGCAGAGCGTCGGGGCGGGCGTCCCGCCGGGCCGGAACAGCTTGCCCGGCCCGCCGCCGGCCAGCGTCGCGACCGCGGCACCGGCGACGGCCACCGAGATCAGCGCCGCCGCGCCCGTCCGGGTGGCGGAGGCCAGCCCGTACCGGGCCCGCAGCAGGGGCACCGCAGGGCGGTGCGGCTGCGGGCAGCCGCGGACCGCCGCCCGGTGCAGCAGCGCGCTCAGCCGGTCCGCGAAGCCGTCCGCCGCCGGGTCCGGCCCGGCCAGCTCCGGCACCCACTGCGCCAGCGCCGTCCGGGCCGCCCAGACCCGGCCCTCGGCGGCCGCCAGCGTCGACTCCACCTCGACGGCCACCGCGGCGGCCGGCAGGCCCAGGCCGTCGTGCAGCACCAGCGCCCGGCGCTGCGGGCGGGAGAGCCGCTTGAGCGCCTTGAGCAGCGCGCGGTCCCGGTCGGTCAGCCGGTCGTGGTCCGGCAGCACCGCCTGCGACTCGTCGGCCGGGCGGACCTTGATCCGGCGGTGCGGCAGCCGCCACGCGTGCGCCCGGCGCGGACCGCCCCGGTGCCACGGCGACAGCGCCGCCTCACAGGCCCGCGCCCGCACCCACCCCTCCGGGTCGGGGCCGGCGGCGACGTCGTCCCACTGCCGCCGCGCCTCGCCGAAGGCCCGCTGGACGCAGTGCGCGGCGCGGTGCCGGCACGCGGTGAGGAGGAAGACCTGCTGGACGAGACGGGTGTGGGCGGACTCGTACAGCTCCTCGAAGGCCGGGGCCGCCGCGGTCGTGGCGTCCTTGCGGGGCGGGGGCCCGGGCTCCGGCCGGTCGTGCTCCCCGCGCCGGGGCGCGGCGTCCGGCCTGCCGCCCGGACCGGCGGTCCGCCGGGCCGGGGCCGTGGTGCTCCGCTGCCCGTTCACGGGGGCCGGCCGCCCGCCCGCCGACGCACGGAGGTCGGCGGGTGCGGTGGGCGCGGCGGTGGGTGCCGGGTCGGTGCAGGGCGGTGCGGCGGGTGCGGTGGCGGGAGTCGGGTCGGCGGGTGCGACGGCCGGGGGCGCCTCGGCCTCTCCCGGGCGGCCTCCGGCCGGGCCCGACTTCCCGCCGTCTGCGGCGCCGCGGTCGGTGGCGGCCGGCGGGGGCGAGGGCGCCGGTGCCGGGGCCTCGGTGGCGTCCGGCCGGGGGCCCGGCGATCAGCACCAGGACCAGCACCACGG
>NZ_JBHJUK010000049.1:30147-56260 GCF_042266225.1 Kitasatospora sp. NPDC056181 | reverse complement strand
TTTAAAACCCCCCCCCCCCCCCCCGGCGCGGGGGGCGGCCCCCCCCCCGCGGCCGGGCCGGGCCCCCCCCCACACGCCGGCGCCCCCCCCGGAGTTCCGGGGGGGCCCGCCGTGCGTGAGCGGAGCAGCGCGGTCAGGTGTTGCCGGACCCGTCCGGGCCGGAGCCACCGCCGCCGCCCGGGAAGGGGGGCACCTTGCCGGTGTAGTCGGCGATGCCCTTGACGATGGTGTCCATCACGGCGACGTCCGGCGCCTTGTCGGCGATGTCGAAGCCCAGGTGGACGGAGACCAGCGCCTTGCCGTCCGCGGACGGGAAGACCACGGTCTGCACGTAGCCGTCGTTGCCCTTCGCCGCGTCGACCTTCCAGCGGACCAGGTAGCCGTCCCGGCCGTCGACCTTTATCGCCTCGGACTTCAGCTCCTCGTGGGAGTTGAGGTCGTTGTACGAGTCCTTGGCCGCCTTCTCGATGTCGGCCTTGGCCGCCGCCCGGACGTCGGTGCCACCGCCGTCGATCACACCGGTGTTGGCGCCGCCGAGCGAACAGGAGCCGCCGCCGTCGCAGGTGTACGCGCCCACGCTCAGCGCCGCGAAGCCCTCCTTCGTGGTGCCGCCCTCCCAGCCGGCCGGGACGGGCAGGGTGATCCGGTTCACCAGGTCGGCGGCGGTGCCGGCCTTGCCGTTCCCCTTGCCCTTCCCGGTGCCGTTGCCGTTGCCGTTCCCGTTGCCGTTGCCGCCGCCCTTGCCGTCCCCGCTGCCGCCGTTGCCGCCCGGGCCGCCGAGGTCGGGCAGATCGCCCCAGGGGGCGTCCTGGCCGTACGGCGCGGGCCGGGCGGTGCGGTGCGAGGCCCGCGTCTCCCCGTGGCCGTCCATCGCCAGGTAGGTGACGCCGGAGCCGACGGCCAGCCCGAGCACCGCCGCCACGGCGGTCGCGGCCACCAGCTTCGACGGCTTGCGGCGCCGCTTCGGCGACGATGGTGCGGGCGTGCCGTAGGCGGTGCCGAAGGGGGGCGGCTCGGGGTAGCGGACCGTCGGCCCGCTCCCCAGCACCTCCCCCTCCAGCACCCGGGTCTCGGCGGTCGCGTCCGGCCCCGGGGCCTGCGCCGCCGCGGGCTCCGGCGTCGGGGGCTCCGACGGCGGGGCGTCCGAGGGTGTGGGCCGGGTGCTGGCCGTCCAGCCGGTGCCGTCCCACCAGCGCTGTGGCCTCGGATCGCTGGTGATGTCCTTCGGGTCCGGGTACCACCCGGCAGGGATCTGCTCACTCACGACAGAGAATCTAAAGGCAGCCGGATAAACGCGATATCAGCGGGACGCCCAATTCCCGGCATTTTCCATGAGATTCCGGTGAGAAGCCGCGGCCCCGCCCTCAGCACCCCTCCCGCCCGGCCGGCGGGGGCGTCCGGCGCCAGGGCCCCTCCGGGTCGTCGTACGCCGCGAGGTAGTCGGCCGAGGCGACGGCCACCCCCTCGAAGGACTCCTCCGGCACGGCGAACGCCTCCTTCAGGGCCCCGGCGTGCAGGCCGGCCGCAGCCCCGGCCCCGGCCCCCGGACCGGACGGGCCTAGAGGGGCGTCACATAGGCCCCCGTGATGCCACCGTCGACCAGGAACTCGCTCGCCGTGATGAACGAGGAGTCGTCGCTGGCCAGGAAGGCCACCGCGGCGGCGATCTCCTCCGGGCGGGCGAAGCGGCCGAGCGGGACGTGCACCAGCCGCCGGGCCGCCCGTTCCGGGTCCTTGGCGAAGAGCTCCCGCAGCAGCGGCGTGTCCACCGGCCCGGGCGAGAGCGCGTTGACCCGGATGCCCTCGCGGGCGAACTGCACGCCCAGCTCCCGCGACATCGCCAGCACCCCGCCCTTGGACGCGGTGTAGGAGATCTGCGAGGTCGCCGCGCCCATCCGGGCCGTGAAGCTGGCGGTGTTGATGATCGAGCCGCGCCCGTGCCGTCGCATGTAGGGCAGCGCCGCCCTGCAGCAGAGGTACACGGAGGTCAGGTTGGCCTCCTGGACCTTCCGCCAGGCGTCCAGCCCGGTGGTCAGGATGGAGTCGTCCTCCGGCGGCGAGATCCCCGCGTTGTTGAACGCGACGTCGACACTGCCGTACGTCTCGTAGGCCTCGTCGAAGAGCGCCTCGACCATGTACGGGTCGGTGACGTCGGTGTGCACGAAGAGGCCGCCGGTCTCCTTCGCGGCGGCCCGGCCCGTCACCTCGTCGATGTCGGCGCAGACCACCTTCGCGCCCTCGGTGGCGAGCCTGCGGGCGGCGGCCAGGCCGATGCCGCTGCCCGCGCCGGTGATCACGGCGGTGCGGCCGGCCAGGCGCCGGCAGACCGGGCCGCCCTGCTCCGGCTTCGGGGCCTTCTCGGTCATGCCGGCTCCTACTCCTCGCTCTGGATGAAGACGTTCTTGGTCTCGGTGAAGTGCGCCAGCGCGTCCGGCCCCAGCTCCCGGCCGATCCCGGACTCGCCGAAGCCCCCGAAGGGCGTCCAGTAGCGCACCGAGGAGTGCGAGTTGACCGACAGGTTGCCCGCCGCGACGCCGCGGGCCATGCGCAGGGCCCGGCCGACGTCCCTGGTCCAGATGGAGCCGGAGAGGCCGTAGCGGGTGGCGTTGGCGAGGCGCAGCGCGTCGGCCTCGCCGTCGAAGGGCAGGACCACGGCGACGGGGCCGAAGATCTCCTCGGTGACGACGGGCGCGTCGGCCTGCGCGGGCGCCAGCACCGTGGGCGGGTACCAGAAGCCGGGGCCGTCGGGCACCGCGCCGCGGGCCAGCACCGGCAGGTCGGGGGTGACGTAGGAGGCGACCCGGCGGACCTGGGCGGCGGAGATCAGCGGGCCGAGCTGCGTCCGCGGGTCGGCCGGGTCGCCGGTGCGGACGGCCTCGACGGCGGGCAGCAGGTGGGCCAGGAAGTCGTCGTAGACCTCGCGCTGGACCAGGATGCGGCTGCGGGCGCAGCAGTCCTGGCCGCTGTTGTCGAGGAAGGACATCGGGTCGGCGGCGCGGGAGAGGTCGGCGTCGGCGAAGACGATGTTCGGGCTCTTGCCGCCGAGTTCGAGGGTGACCCGCTTGGCGCGGGCGGCGCAGCGGGCGGCCACCTCCTTGCCGACCACGGTGGAGCCGGTGAAGACGATCTTGCGGACCGCCGGGTGGTCCACCAGTGCCCGGCCGGTGGTGCCGCCGGCGCCGGGGACGACCTGGAGGAGCCCCTCCGGCAGTCCGGCGGCCAGGGCGAGTTCGGCCAGCCGCAGCGCGGTCAGCGGGGTCGCCTCGGCGGGTTTGAGCAGCACCGCGTTGCCCGCGGCGAGGGCGGGGGCGAAGCCCCAGGCGGCGATCGGCATCGGGAAGTTCCACGGGGCGATGACGCCGACCACCCCGACCGGCTCGTGGAAGGTGACGTCCAGACCGCCGGCCACCGGGATCTGCCGGCCGGTCAGCCGCTCGACTCCCCCGGCGGCGTACTCCAGCAGGTCGCGGACGTTGCCGGCCTCCCAGCGGGCGTTGCCGACGGTGTGGCCGGCCTCGGTCACCTCCAGGGCGGCCAGCTCCGGGACGTGCACGTCGACCTGGTCGGCGAACCGCCGCAGCAGCCGGGCCCGTTCACCCGGGGCGAGGGCGGCCCAGCCCTGCTGGGCCTTGACGGCGCGCTGGACGGCGGCGTCGAGCCGCTCGGGCGTGGTGTCCGGGACGTCGGCGACCGGCTCGCCGGTGGCGGGGTTGCGGACGGTGCTGGTGCCGGGCTCACCGGTGCCGGTCGCGTTCACGGTGCTCACATCCGTTCGAAGGATCGGTAGCGCTCCCAGTCGGTCACGGCGTCGTCGTAGGCGGCCTGCTCGACCCGGGCCATGTGCAGGTAGTGCTCGACCACGTCGGCGCCGAAGGCGGTCCGGGCCAGCTCGCTCTCGGCCCAGAGGTCGGCGGCCTCGCGCAGCGAGCCGGGCACCCGGGCGTACTCGTCGGCCGAGTAGGCGTTGCCGAGGCAGGGCGCGGGCAGGTCGAGCTTGTGCTGGAGGCCGTACAGGCCGGCCGCGATCATGCCGGCCACCGCGAGGTACGGGTTGACGTCGCCGCCGGGCACCCGGTTCTCCATCCGCAGGCCGGGACCGCGCCCCACCACCCGGTAGGCGCAGGTGCGGTTGTCGCGGCCCCAGGCGACGGCGGTGGGGGCGAACGAGCCCGGGCGGTAGCGCTTGTAGGAGTTGATGTTGGGCGCGTAGAGCAGGCTGAACTCGCGCAGGGCGGTGAGCTGCCCGGCGAGGAAGTGCCGCATCGTGTCGGTCATGCGCCCGTCGCGGTCGGCGAAGGCCGGGACGCCGCGCGGGCCGGCCGAGGAGTCCCGCAGGTCGCGCAGCGAGAGGTGGATGTGGCAGCTGTTGCCCTCGCGCTCGTTGTACTTGGCCATGAAGGTGAGCGCGCAGCCCTGTTGGGCGGCGATCTCCTTGGCGCCCGTCTTGTAGACGCTGTGCTGGTCGCAGGTGGTGAGGGCGTCGGCGTAGCGGAAGGCGATCTCGTGCTGGCCGAGGTTGGCCTCGCCCTTGGCCGACTCCACGACCAGGCCGGCGCCGGCCATCTCGATGCGGATCCGGGAGAGCAGCGGCTCGACGCGGGCGGTGCCGAGCATCGAGTAGTCGACGTTGTACTGGTTGGCCGGGGTCAGGCCGCGGTAACCGCCGGACCAGGCCTGTTCGTAGGTGTCGCGGAAGACCAGGAACTCCAGCTCGGTGCCGATGTCGGCGGCCAGCCCGTACTCGGCGAGCCGCTCGATCTGGCGGCGCAGCAGCTGCCGCGGTGCGGCGTCGACCGGCCGGCCGCCGTGCCGGGCGAGGTCGGCGGTGACCTGTGCGGTGCCGGGCTGCCACGGGGTGAGCCGGAGGGTGGAGAGGTCGGGGCGCATCGCGAAGTCGCCGTAGCCGGTCTCCCAGGAGGAGAGGGCGTAGCCGTCCACGGTGTTGAGGTCGACGTCGACGGCCAGCAGGTAGTCGCAGGCCTCGGCGCCGTGCTCGGCGACCTCGTCGAGGAAGAACCGGGCGGCGAAGCGTTTGCCCTGCAACCGGCCCTGCATGTCGGTGAAGGCGAGCGCGACGGTGTGGATCTCGCCGGCGTCGACCAGGGCGCGCAGCTCGTCCAGCGTGAGCGGCGCACGCCGGGGTGCGTCCGCGGTGGCGTTGTCGGGCATGCCGGAAGCCTCCTCCTCGATCACTCAGCGAGAGCGGGCGGTCACAGCGAACCGTACGGCCTGGCACGGACGACGCGGAAGAGGGCGGACGGGTGTGGCGCGCCGAGAGTCGGGATTGACGGGTTATCAGGAGTGACGGGAGGAGAATGCCCGCCATGGATCGCAGGCCTTTCATCGGCGTCAGCACCTATCTGGTGGACGCGAGTTGGAGCGACTGGCGGAGCCGCCGGGTGGCGCTGGTGCCCGAGCGGTACACCGCGTACGTACGGGACTCGGGCGGGATCGCGGTGCTGCTGCCGCCGGACGCCCCCGAGCGGGCGCCGGAGGTGCTGGCCCGGCTGGACGCCCTCGTCATCGCCGGCGGGCCGGACATCGACCCGGCCTACTACGGGCGGACCCGGCACCCGCTGACCGACGTGGACTCGCCGGAGCGCGACGTCTGGGAGACGGCGCTGGTCCGGGCGGCACTGGCGGCCGGCATGCCGATGCTGGGGATCTGCCGGGGCATGCAGGTGCTGAACGTGGTCTGCGGCGGCACGCTGGTGCAGCACCTGCCGGACGTGGTCAGCCCGGACGTCCACGCCGGCTCGCCCGGCAGGTACGGCGCGCACAGCGTCCGGCCGGTGCCCGGCACGCTGCTCGGCGGGCTGCTGCCGGAGAGCGAGCTGGTCGTGCCGACCTTCCACCACCAGGCCGTCGACCGGCTCGGCGACGGACTGCGGGTGAGCGCGCACGCGCCCGACGGCACCGTGGAGGCGGTCGAGGGGCCCGGGTTCGCGCTGGGTGTGCAGTGGCACCCCGAACAGGGCGAGGACCTGCGGGTGATGCAGGCGCTCGTCCGGGCGGCGACGGCGGCCCGCACGGTGCCGTTGGAGGCCGTGCCGCTGGAGGCCGTGTCGGGGTGACCCGGCGCCCGGGGCCCCCGGCTCCGGGCGCCGGGCCCGTACGGCCGCCGGAGGCGTCCTACGCCTGCACGGGCTCGGCGTCGGCGAGCAGGCCGGCCGCCGTGAGGACGGCCGGCAGCATCCGCTGGGCGTACTCGGCGTAGCCCTGCGGCGACGGGTGGACGCCGTCCGGGCTGAGGAGTTCGTCCGCCCGCTCCCGGAAGTAGCCGCCGGAGGAGGGCGCCAGCACCGCGCCCACGCGCTGGGCGGCCCGGATGTGCAGCCGGGCCAGGCGCCGGGCGCGGCGGCCGCCCGCCCAGCGGGCCGGGGCGCGGAAGCCGGGTCCGTGGGCGGGGTCGGGACAGGGCACCACGACCGGCTGCCAGCCGGCCTCGCGCAACACCCGCACCAGGTGCGCGAACCCGCGGGCTGAGCGGCCGAGGGGCAGCGGGAGCAGCATGTCGTTGCTGCCGACGATCAGGACGGCGATCCCCGGCCCCAGTCGGGCGGCCCGGGTGGCCTGCCGCCGGGCGCCGGTCGTGGTGGCGCCCGCCCGCGCGAGGACGCGCAGGTCCACCGGCCGGCCGAGCTGCTCCCCGAGGGCCTGGGCGAGCCGGGCGCCGAGCGTCTCCTCGGCGTGGCCGGCGCCGAGGCTCTGGGCGAGCGAGTCGCCGAGCATCAGCAGGGCGAGCGGCCGGTCGTCGGCGGGGGCGGGAGGCCCGTACCGGCCGTCGGCGCGCGGGACGGACCAGTCGGCGGGCGGGCGTCGCATCAGCAGGCGGCTGTAGAGCCGGGCGGCGGCGGGCCTGGCCCGGCCGAGCAGGCCGGCGGGGCGGCGCGGACGGGCGGACGGACCGGTGGGGCGGGACTCGGGTGGGGCGCTCGGGGCGGTCGGAGCGGTCGGAGCGGGGGTGGCGCTCGGGGCGGGGCCGACGGGCATGGCGGGACTCCGGGGCGGATCGGGGGCGGCGAGGGGGCGAGCACGGCGGGAGCGGCGGGAGCCGGCGCGGGCGGGAGCCGTCGGCTGCCGTCGGGCGGCGGTCGGGCGGCGGTCAGGCGGCGGTCAGTACGACGGCCGCGTTCTGTCCGCCGAAACCGCAGGAGACCGAGACCGCCGCCGGAAGGGCGAGCGGCCGGGGCACCTTGGTGACCACGTCCAGCTCGATCCGCTCGTCCATCCGGTCGAGGTTGGCGGTCGGCGGGATCAGCCGGTTCTGGAGCGCCAGGACGGTCAGCGCCGCCTCGATCGCGCCGGCCGCGCCCATGGTGTGCCCGATCACGCTCTTGTTGGCGGTGACCGGCGGCGGGCGGAGGAAGACCTGCCGCAGCGCCGCCGCCTCCGCCACGTCGTTCAGCGCGGTCCCGGTACCGTGCGCGTTGACGTGCCCGATCTCGTACGGCGCCAGCCCGGCGTCGGCGAGCGCGGTGCCGAGCGCGCGGGCGAGGCCCGCACCGTCCGGGTGGGGGGCGGTGAAGTGGTACCCGTCGGCGGCGGAGCCGTGCCCCGCCAGGTGGGCGCGCGGGCGGACCCCGCGCGCCCGGGCGTGCTCCGCCCGTTCCAGGACCAGCACACCGGCGCCCTCGCCGAGCACGAAGCCGTCCCGGTCGGCGTCGAACGGGCGGGAGGCGCCGGCCGGGTCGTGCCCGCGGCGCGAGAGCGCGCCCAGCCGGTCGAAGGCCGTCGCCACCATCGGGAACCGCGGGCTGTCGGTGCCGCCGGCCAGCACCAGGTCGCAGGTGCCGGCCCGGACGAGGTCGCAGGCCAGCGCGAGGGCGGTGGTGCCGGACGCGCAGGCGGTGCTGGTGACCAGGCTGGGCCCGAGGGCCCCGAGGTCCAGGCTGACCTCGCCGGCCGCCATGTTGGGGATGCTGCGCGGGAGCATCAGCGGGGAGACCTGGTCGGCCCGGCCCTGCTCCAGCCTGGCGTACTCGGCCCGGTAGCTCTGCACGCTGTTGGCGCTCACCCCGAGGACGACGCCGACCCGGGTGCCGTCCCACTGCGCCGGGTCGAGCCGGGCGTCGGCGACGGCCTCGCGGGCGGCCAGGACGGCGAGTTGGGCGAAGCGGTCGAGCCGGCGGGCCAGCCGGCCGCCGAGCAGCCCGGCGGCGTCGTACTCGTCCACCGGGCAGGAGAAGTCGACGTTCAGCCCGGCCAGCCAGGGGTCGGTCCGGGCGGTCGGCCCGCCGCCCAGGAAGTGCTCCCAGGTGGCCGCCGCCCCGAACCCGGCCGGGGTGACCAGGCCGAGCCCGGTGACGGCGACCGCGCGTCCGCTCAACTGACCGCACCCGCGGCCAGGCCCGCGTCCGCGAACGCGGCGAGCTCGCCGAGGGTGCCGTCCGGCCGGATGTCGGTGACGGTGACGCCGATCCGCTCCTCGACCATCAGCGAGAGCTCGACGAGCGCGAGGCTGTCGAGCTCCAGCGAGGCGAGGGTGGCGTCGGGGCCGACGCGGTCGGCGGCGACGTCGAACTCCTCGACCAGGCAGTCGCGGAGGATCTCGTAGGACTGGGACATGGCGGTGGGACCTTTCATCAGCCGAGCAGGCTCGGTGGCGGGGACGCCCGGTCGAGCTCCGGGACGGGAACGGGGGCCTGCGCCGGGCACCGCCCGGGCAGGCGGTACCAGGCGAGGACGGCGGCGAGCAGGGCGACGCCCGCGCCCACCCGGGAGGCGGCGGCGAGGCCGTCGGTGAACGCGGCCGCGCCGGCCACCGGGGCACCGGCGGCCACGGTGGCCAGGACGGAGCCGAGCACGGCCACACCGAGGGTCGAACCGACCTGCCGGGTGGCGTCGTTGAGCGCGGAGCCGACGCCGGCCATCGCCGCCGGCACCGCGCTCATCACCAGTTCGGTGGCGACGGGCGCCAGCAGGCCCGCACCGAACCCGCAGACGCCTTCGAAGAGCAGCACCGGCGCGTCCCCCGAACCGGCCGTCAGCCGGCCCAGCTGGGCGAAGCCGGCGACGATCAGCAGCAGCCCGCCGGCCACCGGGACGCGGGCGCCCAGCCGGCGCGCCACCACCGGGCCGAGCACCGCGCCGGCCGCCAGCCCGAGCGAGAGCGGGACCATCCGCTGCCCCGCCGCCCACGCGGAGAGGCCGCGCACCTGCTGGAGGTAGAGGGTGAGCAGGAACATCGCGCCGAACATGGCGAAGGACATCAGCGCCAGGCAGAGCGTGGCCGGCCAGACCGGTCCCCCGCGCAGCAGCCGGACCGGCACCATCGGTGCGGCGCAGCGCAGTTGCCACAGCGTGAAGCCGGTGAGCAGCAGCGCCGCCGCCCCGAAGGCGGCGAGCACCTCGGCGCTGGTCCAGCCGCGCCCGGGCGCCTCGATGACGCCCCAGACCAGCGCCAGCAGTCCGCCGCAGGAGAGCAGCGCACCGGGGTGGTCCAGCCGCCGCGGGTCGGGGTCGCGGGACTCCGGCAGCACCGGAACCGCCGCCAGGATCGCGGCCGCCACCGGGACGTTGAGCCAGAACGCGGCCTGCCAGCCGTACCGCTCGACCAGCCAGCCGCCGGCGACCGGGCCGAACAGTGCGCCGACGCCGGCCACCGCCGCCCAGACGCCGATCGCCCGCAGCCGGTCGGCCCGTCCGGGCAGGACGTGCACGATGGTGGAGAGCGTGGCGGGCATGAAGAGCGCCGCGCCCAGCCCCATCGCGCACCGGGCGGCGACCAGCCGGGCGGGCCCGTCGCCGGTGGCGCCGGCCACCGAGGCGAGCGCGCAGAGCGCGAGGCCCGCGGCGAACGCCCGGCGGCGGCCGTGGCGGTCGCCGAGGGCGCCCGCGGCCAGCACGCAGCCGCCGAGCGCGAGCGCGTAGCCGTCGACGATCCACTGGGTCTCGGCCAGGGTCGGGCCGAGCTCGGCCCGCAGGCCGGGGACCGCCACGTTGAGGACGGTGAAGTCCAGTCCGAGCAGGAACAGCGCGGCGCAGACGACGGCCACCGCCGCCCACGCCCGCCGCCTGGTCACCGGTGCGCTTCCGTGCTCCACGCGCCCGGCCTCAGACCGGCAGCCGCAGCGGCTCGTCACGCCGCACGAAGCCGAACCGGTAGAGGGTGGCCGCGCCGCGCAGGAAGGTCACCTCGCAGGCCCGGAGGTAGCGGCGGTAGCGGCGGAAGCCGTCCTCGCCGACCAGCGCCTGCGCCTCGGCGCGGGCCCGCAGCAGCCGGGCCGACCAGGCGCCCAGGGTGCGGGAGTAGTCCTCGGCCGAGGCACGGAGCACGGCGACGGAGAAGTACGGGTCGCAGGCGGTGGCGATCTCGTCCAGCCGGGGCAGCACCGCGCCGGGGAAGACGTCGGCGGCCACGAAGGAGCCGACCGGGCCGTCCCCGCCGGCGACGCCGTCGTACGCGATGGTCTGCAGGGACATCCGGGCGCCGGGGCGCAGCCAGCCGTGGCAGTGCTCGAAGTAGGCCCGGTAGGCGGCCACCCGTTCGGGGCGGCTGAGGCCGGCGGTGGCGAAGTGCTCGAAGGCGCCGACCGAGACGACGGCGTCGTACGGCCGCTCGGGGCGGTGGGCCTCCCAGCTCTCCAGCCGGACCTCGACGCCGGGCAGGCCGAGGCCCGTGACGTGGGCGTGCTGGGCCCGGGAGAGGGTGAGCCCGGTGGCCTCGGCCACCCTCCGCCCGGCGACCGCGTGCGCCAGCAGCCCGCCCCAGCCGCAGCCGACGTCCAGCAGGCGCAGGCCCGCGCCGGGGGCGGCGCCGGCCAGGTCGAGGTGGAGGGCGAGCTTGGCCCGCTGGGCCCGGGGCAGTGCGGTGGTGTCGGGCTCGTCGCGGGCGATGCCGTCCCAGACCGCCGCCGAGTAGCTCAGCGTCTCGTCCAGCCAGAGGGCGTAGAAGTCGTTGCCGAGGTCGTAGTGGAACTCGATGTCGGCGGCGGGGGTGCCGGTGGTGGTGGTCATGCTGCTCCTGTGGTCGGCCGGTCGGGTGGGCGGCTCACGCGGTCTCGGGGGCGGCCCCGTCCGTGCCCGCCGGGTCGTGCCCGGCCCGGCCGGCGCGGACGGCGAGGGCCCGGGCGCGGCGTTCGACGAACTGGGTGGCCCTGGCGTCCACCTGTGCGAGGTGGTCCGCGAGCCGGTCGCGGGCCTGTTCTCCGGCCGGGCCGAGGCCGGTCAGCTCGAAGACCCTCAGCGAGCGCAGCAGCGGCACCAGCACCTCGTCGTGGTGGACCCGCAGGTCGTAGACGCCGGCCACCGCGACCTCGGCCGCCATCCGGGCGAAGCCGGGCATGCCCTGGCCGGGCATGGCGAAGTCGCGGACGGCGGCGTCGAGCACGGTGAGGACGGGGTCGGGGTCGATCTCCAGGGCGGCGCGCAGCAGTTCGCGGTAGAAGACCATGTGCAGGTTCTCGTCCTGGGCGACCCGGGCGAGGAGCCGCTCGCAGACCGGGTCGCCGCTGAGCCGCCCGGTGTTGCGGTGGCTCACCCGGGTGGCCAGCTCCTGCACGGAGACGTAGGCGACCAGGTCGATCACGCCGAGGGGCTCCGGGACGGCGCCGGTGCCGACCTGCGCCATCCTGGCGCGCTCCAGCGCGACCGGGTCGACGGCGCGGGCGGCGTGCAGGTAGGCGCGGATGGAGGCGGCGTGCCGGTCCTCCTCGGCGGTCCAGCGGTCCAGCGGTGCAGCCAGGCGCCCCAGGCGCCGTCGCGGGAGGTCCGTGAGGCGATCGTCCAGTGGTAGCCGGGCAGGTTGTCCTCGGTGAGCAGGTTGACCACCAGGGCCGAGCGCACGGCGGGGCTCAGCGCGGACTGCTCCGGCCGCCACGGCTCCCCGCCGAGCGGGCCGTCGAAGTCCCGGCCGAGGCTCCACGGCACGTACTGGTGGGGGAACCACTCGCGCGCCGCGCCGAGATGACGGTTCATCAAGTCTTCGGCGACCGGCTCAAGTTCGGCGAGCCAGCGGACGGCCTCCGCCGTGTCGATCTTCACGGACGGTGATCATGGCGGGACCGTGAGCGATCCTGCAAGCCGGTGTCACCCGATCGGGGCGGGCGCTCCTCCGGACGCCACCGCCGCTCACCCGGCCGGCGGCGGCGCCCGCCCGGCGGCAGCCCGGCGCCGGACCGGCCTCAGGCCGGCGGCAGGCCCGCGGCGACGGCGAGGACCCCGGCCGCCCCGGCCGCGAGCAGGGCGGGCACCACACCCCGGCGGGCGACGGCCAGCCAGAGCAGCGCGGCCGCCAGCACCACCCACTGCCAGCCGTACCCGAGCGCGGCGGCCAGCGGCACCGCCGAGCCGGCGATGGCGCCGATCACGGCCGGCCCGGCGCCGGTGAGGAAGTCCTGCACCCGCCGGTCGGCCCGGAGCCGGTCGAAGTGCCGGCCGCCGAGGATCACGAAGAGGAAGGACGGCAAGAAGGCGACGGCCGCCGCCAGCAGTCCGCCACCGATCCCGGCGGCCGCGTAGCCGACGACCGCGACGGTGTGCACGACCGGACCGGGGGTGACCTGGCCGAGGGCAACGGCGTTGAGGAACTGTCCGTCCGTCATCCAGTGGTGGCGGCCGACGGCGTCCTCCTGCATCAGCGGGATGATCACGAAGCCACCCCCGTAGGAGAGCGCACCCACCTTGAACGCCACCCAGGCCAGTGCGCCGAGCCCGCCGAGTGCGGGCAGCACGGCGGCCACCGGCAGCGAGACGCGGCGGTCCCGGTCGGGGCCGCGGTCGCGGTCGCGCGCGCGGTCGGGACCGGAGTCGCGCGGTCGGGGCCGGGCGCGGACGGCCGCCTCGGCCAGCCCGGAGGCGACCACCACCAGGACCAGCCACGGGCCGGTGAGGACCGCGGCGGCCGCGCCGGCCAGCGCGTACCCCGTCCAGCGGGCCCGGGCCGCGCGCCCCCGGCCGGCCCGGGTGAGGCTGCCGGGGACCAGCGAGGTGGCGGCCTGCACGGCCACCGCCGGGACGGCCGCGCCCGCGCCGGCCGCGGCACCGAGCACCCACGGGGGCGGGTCGCCGGCCAGGAAGAGCACCGACAGGGCGAGGATCAGCACCAGCCCGGGCGCGATGAAGCAGAATCCGCCGACCAGCGCCCCCGGGGTGCCGCGCAGGCGCCAGGCGGTGAGGATCGCCAGCTGGGTGGAGGCCGGGCCGGGCAGCAGGTTGGTGGCCGCGATGCCGTCCTCGAACTCGTCCGGTGTCAGCCACCCGCGCCGCTCCACGCAGAGCCGGCGCAGCAGCAGGATGTGCGCGGGCGGTCCGCCGAAGCCGAGCACCCCGATCCGGCCCCATTCCCCGGCAATCGTCGCGAGGCCGACCCGCCCGGACCGTTCCATGCTGTGTCTCCCCTGCTCAGTGGCGGCGCGACGATACCGGACGGGGGTTACGCGTCGGCAATGACAACGGTCTCCAGTGCAGCCTTTGGATCTTCGTTCGATCTGCGGTTCACTTCGGGTGCAGGGCAGTTGCGCCCATCCCCCTACCCCCGTACGTCCAGGAGAGGACTTCGATGGCCGGGCACGAGCACTCCCACGATGATCATGCACATGACCATGGGCACTCCCACCGGGGCGGTGGCCACGGCGGCCACTCGCACGGCGTCGCCGCCGACGCCGACCGCCGCTGGCTGGTGAGCGCGCTCGCGCTGATCGTGGTGTTCATGGCCGGCGAGGTCGTGGTCGGCTTCGCCGCCCAGTCGCTTGCCCTGATCTCCGACGCCGCGCACATGCTCACCGACGCCGCGTCGATCGTGCTCGCCCTGGTCGCGATGCGGCTGGCCGCCCGGCCGGCCCGCGGCGGGTACACCTACGGGCTCAAGCGGGCCGAGATCCTCTCCGCGCAGGCCAACGGCGTCACGCTGCTGGTGCTGTCGGCCTGGCTCGGCTACGAGTCGGTCACCCGGCTGCTCGAACCGCCGGAGGTGGCCGGCTCGCTCGTGCTGGTCACCGCACTGGTCGGGATCGTCGTCAACCTGGCCGCCGCCTGGTGCATGTCCAGGGCCAACCGCAGCTCGCTCAACGTCGAGGGCGCCTTCCAGCACGTCGTCACCGACCTGTACGCGTTCATCGCCACCGCCGTCGCCGGCGTGGTCATGCTGACCACCGGCTTCGTGCAGGCCGACGCGATCGCCTCGCTGATCGTGGTGGCGCTGATGCTGAAGGCCGGCATCGGCCTGGTCCGCGACTCCGGGCGGATCTTCCTGGAGGCCGCCCCGGCCGGCATCGACCCGGACGCGGTGGCGGACCAGCTGGTCGCCCAGCCCCTGGTGGAGGAGATCCACGACCTGCACATCTGGGAGATCACCTCCGGCCAGCCGGCCCTGTCGGCGCACATCCTGGTGACCCCGGGCGGCGACTGCCACGCCGTGCGCCGCAAGCTCCAGCGCCGGCTGGCCGGCGAGTACGGGATCACCCACAGCACCCTCCAGGTCGACCACGTCGGCGAGGACGAGGCGGGAGCGCTGCTCCAGATCACCACCCCGGGGGACCTCTCCCCCGAGCACTGCGCCGACGCGCACGGCCCGGTCCACCGCGCCGGACCGCACGAGCACTGAGCCCCGTGCGGCGCCCGGGTGTCGGCCCGGTACGGCATGATCGGAGGGTGACCGCACCGCGACTGATGCTGCTCGACTCCGCCAGCCTGTACTTCCGGGCCTACTACGGCGTACCGGACTCCCTGCGCTCCCCGCAGGGCGAGCCGGTCAACGCCGTCCGGGGCCTGCTGGACTTCATCGCCCGGCTGGTCCAGGACCACCGGCCCGACCAGCTGGTCGCCTGCATGGACGCCGACTGGCGCCCGCAGTGGCGGGTGGACCTCATCCCCACCTACAAGACGCACCGGGTCGCCGAGGCGGCCGTGGACGGCGAGGAGGAGGTGCCGGACACGCTGGCACCGCAGGTGCCGGTGATCGAGCAGGTGCTGGACGCGCTCGGCATCGCCCGGGTCGGTTCCCCCGGCTACGAGGCGGACGACGTGATCGGCACCCTCACCGCGCGGGCGAAGGGCCCGGTGCAGATCGTCACCGGGGACCGCGACCTCTTCCAACTGGTCGACGACGCCCGCGCGATCACCGTGCTCTACCCCGTCAAGGGCATGGGGAACCTCCAGGTCACCGACGACGCCGTGCTGCTGGAGAAGTACGGCGTCCGCGGCGCGCAGTACGCCGACATGGCCGCGCTGCGCGGGGACCCGAGCGACGGCCTGCCCGGCGTCAAGGGCATCGGCGAGAAGACCGCCGCCCAGCTGATCAACGAGTACGGGGACCTCGCGGGCATCCGCGCCGCCGCGCTGGACATCGGCTCGAAGCTCACCCCGGCCCGCCGGCGCAACATCGTCGAGGGCGCGGCCTACCTGGACGTGGCGCCGACGGTGGTGCGGGTCGCCCCCGACGCGCCGCTTCCGGACTTCGACCCGGCGCTGCCGCACGAGCCGCTGGACCCGATGACCCTGGAGGAGCTCTCCGCCCGCTGGGGCCTGGGGACGTCACTGGACCGGGTGCTGGCCGTCCTGGCCACCCGCTGAACGGCGGACGGGGGCCGGCCGCGGTGAACGCGGCCGGCCCCAGTCCCGTGCGGCGTCAGCCCACCGAGGAGTAGGCGATGATGCCGCGGCGCAGGCCGTCGACCGCCTTGCGGGCGGTCTTGCGGAGCTCGGCGTCCTCGCCGGCGGCGTCCTGGATCTGGCCGAGCACGTCGATCAGCTGCTTCGTCCACCGGACGAAGTCGCCGGCCGGCATGTCGGCGTCGCGCAGCACCTGGTCCAGGCTGTGGCCGAGCGCCCAGCGGTACGCGGCCCAGGCGAAGCCGAGGTCGGGCTCGCGCTGGCCGACGCCCTCGGCGGTGTTGATCCGGTGCTGCTCCTCCAGGGCGTCCAGGTGACCCCAGATCCGGACCATCTGGCCGAGCGCCTCCTTGGCCGCGCCCTCGGGGACCCGGGGGGCGGCGGCGTCGTCGGACTGCCGGGCCTCGTAGACCAGCGCCGAGGCGCAGGCGGCGAGCTCGGCGGCGGCCAGGCCGCTCCAGACGCCCTCGCGGATGCACTCGGAGGCGAGCAGGTCCAGCTCGCCGTAGAGCCGGCCGAGCCGCTTGCCGTCGGCGGTGACGGTGTCGCCGCTGAGGTAGCCGAGGTCGGCGAGCAGGCCGCAGACCCGGTCGAAGGTGCGGGCGATGGTGTGGGTGCGGGAGCGCATCCGGCGCTCCAGCTGCTCGGTGTCGCGGTGCAGCCGGTGGTAGCGCTCGGACCAGCGGGCGTGGTCCTCGCGCTCGTCGCAGCCGTGGCAGGGGTGCTGGCGCAGGACGGCGCGCAGCCGGGTGATCTCGGGGTCGTCGGCGGCGGCCGCGCGGCCCTTGCGGAACCGCTCGGGCTCCAGGTGGCCCGCCTTGGTGCGCAGCGCCGAGGCCAGGTCGCGCCGGGACTGCGGGCTGCGCGGGTTGAAGGACTTGGGGATGCGCAGCCGCTCGACGGCGGTGACCGGGTGCGGGAAGTCGATCATGGCGAGCCGCTTGACCTGCCGCTCGGCGGTGAGCACCACCGGGCGCGGGCCGTCCTGGTAGTCCGGGTGGCGGGTGGCGCCCCGGCCGTTGCGGCTGACCGGGGGCAGGCCCGGGTCGAGGACGAGGGCGAGGCCGGCGAACTTGCCGGTAGGGACGTGGATGACGTCGCCCGGCTTGAGCTGCTCGATGGACTCGACGGCGGCGGCCCGGCGCTGGCTGGTGCCCTCGCGGGCGAGCTCGTTCTCGCGGTCCTTGAGCTCGCGGCGCAGGTTCATGTACTCGTCGAAGTCGCCGAGGTGGCAGGTCATCGACTCGCGGTAACCCTCCAGCCCCTCCTCGTTGCGCTGGACCTGGCGGGCGATGCCGACCACCGAGCGGTCGGCCTGGAACTGCGCGAACGACGTCTCCAGCAGCTCGCGCGAGCGGTGCCGGCCGAACTGGGAGACCAGGTTGACGGCCATGTTGTAGGACGGCCGGAACGAGGACTTCAGCGGGTAGGTGCGGGTGCCGGCGAGGCCGGCCAGTGCCTCCGGGTCGAGGCCGCGCTGCCAGAGCACCACGGCGTGGCCCTCGACGTCGATGCCGCGCCGCCCGGCCCGGCCGGTGAGCTGGGTGTACTCGCCGGGGGTGATGTCGGCGTGCGTCTCGCCGTTCCACTTGACCAGCTTCTCCATGACCACCGAGCGGGCGGGCATGTTGATGCCGAGCGCCAGGGTCTCGGTCGCGAAGACGGCCTTGACCAGGCCCTTCACGAAGAGCTCCTCGACCACCTCCTTGAACCGGGGCAGCATCCCCGCGTGGTGGGCGGCGATGCCGCGCTCCAGCCCGTCCAGCCACTCGAAGTAGCCGAGGACGTGGAGGTCCTCGTCGGGGATGTCGGCGCAGCGCTCCTGGACGATGTCGCGGACCAGGGCGCGGTCGGCCTCCTTGTTGAGCCGCAGGCCGGAGGAGAGGCACTGCTGGACGGCGGCCTCGCAGCCGGCCCGGCTGAAGATGAAGGTGATCGCGGGCAGCAGGCCCTCGGCGTCGAGGCGGTCGATGACGTCGACGCGGCCCGGCGTCCAGACCCGGCCGGGGCGCCCGTTGGGCATGGAGCGGCCGCGGCCGCGGCCGAACTTGTCCCGCGGGTTGCGGTCCAGCTCGGAGCGGGCGAGGCGGACCAGCTCGGGGTTGACCGCCTTGGCCGGGTTGCGCGGCGCGTCCTTGGGGCGGCCGTCGCGGTCCGGGTTGGCGAAGAGGTCGTACATCCGGTTGCCGGCCATCACGTGCTGCCAGAGCGGGACGGGCCGGTTCTCGGAGACGATCACGCGGGTACCGCCGCGCACGGTGTCCAGCCAGTCGCCGAACTCCTCGGCGTTGGAGACGGTGGCCGAGAGCGAGACCAGGGTGACGGACTCGGGGAGGTGGATGATGACCTCCTCCCAGACGGCGCCGCGGAACCGGTCGGCGAGGTAGTGCACCTCGTCCATGACCACGTAGCCGAGGCCGTCCAGGGTGCTGGAGCCCGCGTAGAGCATGTTGCGCAGCACCTCGGTGGTCATCACCACCACGGGCGCGTCGCCGTTGACCGTGTTGTCGCCGGTGAGCAGGCCGACCTTGGCGGCGCCGTAGCGCTTGACCAGGTCCCCGTACTTCTGGTTGGAGAGCGCCTTGATCGGCGTGGTGTAGAAGCACTTCCGCCCGCCCTGGAGGGCGAGGTGGACGGCGAACTCGCCGACGATCGTCTTGCCGGAGCCGGTGGGCGCGGCGACCAGGACGCCTTCGCCGGACTCCAGCGCACGGCAGGCCTCCAGCTGGAAGTCGTCCAGCGGGAAGTCGTAGAGCTGCTGGAAGCCGTGGAGGGCCGTGGCCTGTTCCTTGGCCCGGCGGCGGAAGGCCGCGTACGCCTCGGCGGGGTTGAGCTCCCGGTCCTCGGGCTGCTCGGGCAGAGGGGTGTTCATCGCCGTCCGGGTGTGGTTGGTGTGATCTCGCATCTCAGCGAGAGGTTACCCGGGAGGACTGACATCGATAGCACCGTTTTTTCGCGGGCCCGGATCAGTTCTCTCTCACATCCATAGTTGCAAATGTCTTCAAGTAGCTGCGAAGCGGTCAGAGAGCGACCTGATTCGAACGTCTCCGGTCATCTCCGGTGGGATCCCGCCCGGCCTCCCTACATTCGGTCCCACAGCCAGCACGCACGGGATACTCCCGGTGACAGAAGGAGAAGACGATGGCGAACCTGGAGACCTCGCTCAAGGAGGCCATGGCGATCGAGGGCGCGATCGGCATCGCCCTGGTCGACTACGGCAGCGGCATGGCGCTCGGCACCCTCGGCGAGAGCAGCGAGCTGGACCTCAACGTCGCCGCCGCCGGCAACACCGACGTGGTCCGGGCCAAGATGCGGGCCATGGAGCTGCTCAACCTCCACGACAACGAGATCGAGGACATCCTGGTCAGCCTGACCAGCCAGTACCACCTGCTCCGGCCGCTCACCATGCCGAACGGCCGCGGGCTCTTCCTCTTCCTCGCGCTCAACCGCACCCGCTCCAACCTCGCGATGGCCCGGCACCAGCTGAAGCGGATCGAGGTCGCGCTGGAGATCTGAACGGACCGGGCACCAGGGAAGGGGGCGCTGTGGGGGTCGCGCTGTACCAGGCCAAGGCCGAGTTCTTCCGGATGCTCGGGCACCCGATCCGGATCCGGGTCCTGGAGCTGCTGCAGGCCGGACCGACGCCCGTCCGGGACCTGCTGGCCGAGCTGGACATCGAACCGTCCAGCCTCTCCCAGCAGCTCGCCGTCCTGCGCCGGTCCGGCATCGTCACCGCCAGCCGCGAGGGCACCACGGTGGTGTACGCACTGGCCGGCGCCGAGGTCGCCGACCTGCTCCGGACGGCCCGGCGGATCCTCACCGGGCTGATCGACGACCGGAACGTGCTGCTCGCCGAACTGCGCGCCGCCGAGTAGCCCCGGCCGCCCGCCCCGCCCCACCGCGTCAGCCCCGCCGCGTCAGCCCCGCTCCGCCAGCAGCTCCGCCAGGCCCTCCGCCAGCGCGCGGTAGTCCTGCGGCCGGTTGTACAGCTGCGCGCTGACCCGCAGCACCCCGCCGCCCGGCCAGGGGCGCACCACCGTCCGGACGGCGCGGCGCCGCCACAGGTCGGCCATCATCGCCACCGCCTCCGCGTCCGTCTCGCCCCGCCCCGGGGGCAGCCGCAGCGCGCGCATCGCCACGCCCGGCGTGGCGGGCAGCGGTTCCAGTCCGAGCCGGCCGGCCAGCACCGCCTGGCCGTGGGCGGCGAGCAGCTCGTTGTGCCGGCGCACCCGTTCCGCGCCGAGCTCGTTCAGCAGCCGGAAGCCGGCCGGGGCCGCCAGCCAGGGCGTGTAGTCGCAGGTGCCGCGCCACTCGACGTTGGCGGGGAAGCCGTGGTGGTGCTCCCAGGACACGGCCAGCGGGCGGACCCTCCCGGTCCACTCGGGGCGGACGGCGAGGACACCGGTGGCGCGCGGGGCGAAGGCCCACTTGTGCAGGTTGCCGAACCAGAAGTCGGCGTCCGGTCCGACCGGCGCGGCCAGCATGCCGGGGGCGTGGGCGCCGTCCACCACGGTGGTGACGCCGCGGGCGCGCAGGGCGGCGAGCAGCTCGGGGCCGGCGACCAGGCGGGCGGTGGGCGAGGTCAGCTGGTCGAGCACGGCGAGCACGGTGCGCCCGGTGGTCCCGGCGAGGACGGCGTCGCGGACGGCGTCCTCGTCCGGGGCGTCCAGCGGCAGGCGGACGGTGTCCACCTCGGCGCCGGCCTCCTCCGCGCGCCGCAGGACGGCCCGGGTGACGGCGCCGTAGCCGTGGTCGGTGACCAGGATCCGGTCGCCGGGCGCGAGCGGGACGCTGTCGAGGGCGACCGAGACGGCCTCGGTGACGTTGGCGACCAGGGCGAGCCGGGCCGGGTCGGCGCCCAGCTCCGCGGCGAGCCCGGCGCGGGCCTCGCCGACCCGCCGGGGCAGGTCGGCGAAGAAGCCGTCCGGGTCGCGCTCCTGCTCGATCCGGAGCCGCTCCTGCTCCTGCTGCACGGGGACGGGCACCGTGCCGTAGGAGCCGTGGTTGAGGTGGACCACGGCCGGGTCCAGGGTGAACAGCCGGTCCGTGCCGGGCAGCGGCGCCGGGGGTTCGGCGGTCCGCAGGTCCTCGATCACTTCGCCTCCAGGGTGGGGTCGCATGGCAGTATGTCATTGGTGATGTGTGACATTTCACATGTCTTACTACTGGTCCAGCGCGCGCCGCAGGGCGAACATCGGGCGGTGACCATCACCGACCCCTTCCTCTCCCTCAGCGCCCGTACGGGCCGCTTCGGCTTCGGCGCTCCGCGTGCGACCGTCCTCAGCGAGGACGGTACCCGGCTGCTGCTGCTCCGCTCCACCGGCGCCGAGGACCAGGTCGACCGGCTCCACCTGCTCGACCTGGCCACCGGGGAGGAGCGCCTCGTCGCCGATCCCGCCGCGCTCGCCCCCCACCGCACCGGCGACCCCGCCGACCTGCCCGCCGTCGAACGCCGGCTGCGCGAACGGATCCGGCTCACCGCCGCCGGGATCGGCTCCTACGCCGCCACCGCCGACCTCGCCGTCGCCGCGTTCGTCCTGGACGGGCGGCTCTACCGCGCCGACACCACCGCCGGCACCTGCGCCGAGCTCCCCGTCGCCGGGCCCGCCTTCGACCCGCGCCCCGACCCGGCGGGCCACCGCGTCGCGTACGTCGCCGGCGACGCCCTGTACGCCACGCCCGACCTCCTGCCGCTCAGCCCCGCCGACGGCGCCCGCTGGGGCGTCGCCGAGTTCGCCGCCGCCGAGGAGCTGGGCCGCTCCCGCGGCCACTGGTGGCGCCCGGACGGCGGCGCCCTGCTGGCCGCCCGGGTCGACGAGTCCGACCTTCCCCGGCGCCACTTCGCCGACCCGGCCCGCCCGGACGAGCAGCCGGAGGACTTCGCCTACCCGCAGGCCGGCGGCCCCAACGCGGACGTCCAGCTCTGGGTGCTCGGCCTCGACGGCGCCCGCGTCCGGCTCCGCTGGGACGACACGGAGTTCCCCTACCTCTGCGCCGCCGAGTGGGCGGGCACCGACGAGATCCTGCTCACCGTCGCCGACCGGCTCCAGCAGAACGTCCTGCTGCTCTCCGCCGACCCGGCCACCGGCGCCAGCAGCGAACTCTCCCGCACCACCGACGCATTCTGGGTCGACGACCTGCCGGGCACGCCCGCCCGACTGGACGACGGGCGGCTGCTCACCGTCCACGACACCCCCGACGCGCGCGGCCTGGCCCTGGACGGCAAGCCGCTGGACACCACCGGGCTGCAGATCCGCCGCGTGGTCGGCCGGCTGCACGGGCGGCTGCTCTGCGAGACCGGCGAGGGCGACCCGTTCGACCAGCACGTCCACCTCGTCGACCCGGACGGCGGCCCGGCCGAGCGGCTCAGCGACGGCCCCGGCGTCCACTCCGCGCTCGCCGCCGGCGGGACGCTGCTGCTCACCTCCGCCGGACCGGACGGCGTCCGCCGCCGTGCCACCGGCCCCGCCGGCACGGCGCAGCTCACCGACCTCTCCGCCGCGCTGCCCTACGTGGTCCGGCCGCAGCTCGCCCGGGTCACCGAACTCGCCCTGCCCACCGCTGTGGTGTACCCGCGCGACCACGCGCCCGGCCGGCGGCTGCCCGTCCTGCTGGACGTCTACGGCGGGCCCGGCCACCAGGCGGTCGCCAACGAGCCGCGCCGCTGGCAGCTCCGCCAGTGGTGGGCCGACCAGGGCTTCGCCGTGGTCACCACCGACAACCGGGGCACCCCGTTCGTCTCGCCCACCTTCACCCGGGCGATCTTCCGCCGGTTCTCGCAGGTCGCCCTGGACGACCAGGTGGCGGCCCTGCAGGCGCTCGCCGTCGACCACCCCGACCTCGACCTCGGCCGGGTCGGCGTCCGCGGCTGGTCCTACGGCGGCTACTTCGCGGCGCTGGCCGTGCTGCGCCGCCCGGACGTCTTCCACGCCGCGTGCGCGGGCGCCCCGCCCACCGACTTCCGCCGGTACGACACGGCCTACACCGAGCGCTACCTGGACCTGCCGCAGCAGAACCCCGGCGGGTACGCGGCGGACGACCTCATCCCCGACGCACCGTCACTCACCCGTCCGCTGCTGCTGATCCACGGCCTGGCCGACGACAACGTGCACCCCTCGCACACCCTGCTGCTCTCCCAGGCGCTCACCCGGGCCGGCCGCGCGCACAGCGTCCTGCCGCTGCCCGGCGTCACCCACATGACCCCGGGCGGTGTGCAGGAGCAGGTCACCCAGGCCGAACTGGCCTTCCTGCGCTCTTCCTTGGGGTGATCCGTTGTGGCGGGCGGCGACGCCTGCCAGACTCCCGCCGTGACCGGTGCCCGCCCGGGCGCCGCACCCGACGGGGAGGAACAGACGGATGAGGATCAGCAGACCGGGCCCGGTCTCGCAGCGGCAGTGGACCCCGGTGACCGTCGTCAACGGCGGGCTCGCCTTCGCACTGGAGCTGGGGCTGCTCGCGGCCCTCTGCTACTGGGGCTTCAGGACGGGCTCCAGTACGGTCACCCGGGTCCTGCTCGGGCTGGGCGCACCCGCACTGGCGGCGGTCGTCTGGGGACTGTTCCTCGCTGCGGGCGGCCCGACGTTCCGGCTGCCGCTCGCCGCGGAGATCGCCCTCAAACTGGCGGTCTTCGCGGTCGGCGGGCTGGCCCTGAACGCCGCCGGCCGCCCCACCCTGGGGCTGGTGTTCGGCGCGCTGGCACTGGTCAGCGTGACCGTGGAGTACACCCTGGGCTGACCCGCCGCCGGCCCGCCCGCGCCGCACGACCGCACCGGTCGTGCGGCGCTTCGCGTTCCGCCCCCGTGCGACGCGGTCCGCCCCGCGCGACGCGTTCGGCCCTCCTGTGGGACGCGTTCCGCCGCGGTCCGCCCGCCGCTCGCCGTGGTTCACCACCGTTCGCAGCCGTCCGGCACCGTCCGGCACCGTCCGGCATCTTCCGCGTGACCCATGACATGTGAAATATTACCTGCGCTCCATGACCGTTGGCCTTCCCCCCGACCGTCACCCCCGACCACCCACCGTCCGGAAAGGACCGGTCAGTTGCGCAGACTGTCCGCGGCATTCGCGGCCGCGCTCACCACGAGCGCGATAGCGGCCACCCTCCTCGGCTCACCCGCCCAGGCCGCCACCCCCTCCCCCGCCACCACCAACGCCGTCGCGGCCCAGGCCGCCGAGGACGGCGGTGCCGAGGCCCCGCCCGGCCCGCTCGCCCCGCAGGAGCGCGAGCGCCAGTCGCTGCGCACCAAGGCGCTGGAGCAGCTCAACAAGGGCGCCGTGGCGAAGACCGCCGACAAGCGGGCCCCCGGCAAGGTGAAGATCGGCAACGACTACGTCCAGCTCGCGCAGCAGCGCAAGGACAAGGTCTTCGTCATCCTCGCCCAGTTCGGCGACGAGGTGGACAACACCACCCAGTACAACGGCCAGCCCCGCTACGGCGGAACGCCCGGCCCGCGGCACAACACCATCCCCCAGCCCGGCAGGAGCGACAACCACACGCTCTGGAACGCCGACTTCGGGCGCGACTACTACCAGAAGATGTTCTTCGACGACGCGCCCGGCGCGGTCTCGATGCGCAACTACTACCGCACCCAGTCCTCCGGCCGGTACGACGTCGAGGGCACCGTCAGCGACTGGGTCACCGTGCCGTACAACGAGGCCCGCTACGGCAGCAACAAGGGCCCGCAGGGGTCCGGCGCCTGGACGCAGGCCCAGGAGTTCGTCCGGGACGCGGTCAAGGCCTGGTACGACGGCGAGATCGCCAAGGGCCGGACGGCCGCCGACGTGAAGGCCGAGCTGGCCCAGTACGACGTCTACGACCGCTACGACCACGACAAGGACGGCGAGTTCAACCAGCCCGACGGCTACCTGGACAACGTCGTCGTGGTGCACGCCGGCGTCGACGAGACCTGGGGCGGCGGCGCGCAGGGCGCCGACGCGCTGTGGGCGCACCGCAGTTGGGCGTTCCCGGACGCCTCCGGCCAGACCGGCCCGGCGGGCAACAAGATCGGCGGCGCCCCGGTCGGCGACACCGGCCTGTACGTGTACGACTACGTGCAGGGCGGCGAGAACAGCGGAGTCGGCCTGTTCTCCCACGAGTTCGGCCACAACCTCGGCCTGCCCGACCTGTACAGCACCAGCGGCGGCGACAACAGCGTCAACTTCTGGTCGCTGATGTCCTCCGGCTCGTACCTGGGCAAGGGGAAGAACACCACCGGCGGCTACCCCGGTGACCTCGACGCCTGGAGCAAGCTGCAGTTCGGCTGGCTCAACTACGACGAGGCGCAGGCCGCCACCCGCTCCAGCCACGCCCTCGGCGTCAGCGGCTACAACACCGACCAGGCCCAGGCCGTGCTGGTGCACCTGCCGGACAGCACCACCAGCACCGACCTCGCCGACCCGTACCAGGGCGGCCGGCAGTGGTGGAGCGACACCGGCGACAACATGGACAACGCGCTGGCCCGCACCGTCGACCTGCGCACGGTGAGCGGCCCGGTCACGCTGACCGCCGCCACCTGGTACGACATCGAGCAGGACTACGACTTCCTGTCCGTCGAGGCCTCCACCGACGAGGGCAAGACCTGGAAGGCGCTGGGCGGCACCGTGGACGGCGCGCCGATCGGCAACACCACCGCCAACACGCCCGGCCTGACCGGCACTTCGGGCGCGTACCGGCAGCTGTCGATCCCGCTGGACGGGTACGCGGGGCAGCAGGTCCGACTGCGGTTCCACGTCACCTCGGACAACAACACGCACGGCCGCGGCGTCCTGGTCGACGCCGTCCGGATCGCCGCCGGCTCCACCGAGCTGTTCGCCGACGGCGCGGAGGACGGCGTCAACGGCTGGACGGCCACCGGGTTCACCGTCATCACCGGCCGCGCCGCCGTCAAGCAGCACCCGCGCGCCTACCTGGTGGAGAACCGCCGGTACACCGGCTACGGCGCCTTCCTGAAGACCGGCCCGTACAACTTCGGGTACAGCGGCGTCGACGGCAAGAAGGACATCGTCGACAACTACCCGTACCAGGAGGGCGTGCTGGTCTGGCTCTGGGACACCGCCTACGGCGACAACAACACCAAGGACCACCCGGGCGGCGGCCTGATCCTGCCGATCGACGCGCACCCGACGCCGATCCGGTTCGCCGACGGCTCGCTGGTCAACGGCCGCGCGCAGACCTTCGACGCGACCTTCTCGCTGAAGCCGACCACCGCCTTCACCCTGCACAAGGGCGGCGTCCCGGTGCGGATCGGCTCCGAGCCGGCCGTCCCGGCGTTCAACGACCGCACCGGCGTCTACTCCGACCCGGCCACCCCGCAGCTCGGGGTGAAGGTCCCGGACACCAACACCAAGATCGAGGTGGTCCGCGAGACCCAGGGCGGCCGCGTCACCACCGTCCGGGTGGGCCCGGCCTCCTGAGGCCCGCTCCTCCCTCCCGGCAGCACACGGGCCGTGGGGGCCGGGGGCGGGCGGGGGCGGCCCCCCGCGCGCGGGCGCCGGCCCCCCCCCGGGGCCGCGCGGGCCCCCCCCCGGGGGGGGCCCGGCGGCGGGGCCGGGGGGGGGGGGGCCGC